>JAFUCL010000119.1 GCA_017459725.1 Solobacterium sp.
CTTGATCAAAGCCTACGAGCGTATTCATTCTTATCCGGTTCAACTGCAGTTTATGTTCTAAGTATTGGAAGCGCCGTGTACGGACCCGTACGCACGGTGCTGTGAGAGGACGGGAGCTAATCACTCCCTCCTACTCGATTCTCTGCATTACCGCTTCGCAGTGACACCGTTCTGTTATAATTGTTAGCAGAGGTAACGTGTATGAAAAAAATGCAGGAGTTGCTGGAAGCGGACAAAGGACGGTTTCTGCAGCAGGCATCCGGAAAGAATGCGGAGACGGTGGTCAAAGTATGCGAGGATGAGCTGAACAGGCTTTTGTCTGTGTATAACGATCAGGAAGGCGATGAGCGTGTCAAGGAAACCGTATTTCAGATGGTACGGGCAGTACGGCTGTCTCTGCCGCTTTTGCAGGCAGAAGGGGAATCGCAGATTTACAGCCGCACAAGCATGAACAGGAAAGAGAGCGGTGTCTCAAAGCTCGGTATGATTCTGCTTATTCTTGCACTGATGGTGGCTGCGGCGGCGGTTGTGCTGCTGGCGGTCAGTGCCGGGGCATTGCTGACATCAACGAATACGCTGACGGCGGTGCTGCTGATCATTGCGGCCATGGTGCTGTTCTTCATTGCCGGACGCCGGTTCATCTCAGGCACCGGTGCGGAAGAACGTGAGCTGTATGCGGAAGTGTCCGTTGATGCGCAGAAGGTATATCATACGCTGCTGGCTGCGGTGGTTGCGGTTGATGCGGCGGTTGAGGATATGCATCGGGAAAAGCAGGTGGAACGGAAGAAGGATCTGCTGGACCGCAAGGATGTCATCGATCCCGGGTATATGCAGCTGATGTCGGATCTTCTGGAAACAGCATATGCGGACAGGGATAATCCTTCCGCGCAGGAATCCATTTCAGCCATCCGCTTCTATCTGCATCAGAACGGCATTGAAGCATTGGATTACAGTGAAGAGCGCAAAGCATGGTTTGACATGATGCCTTCAGGAAGAAAGCATACGATCCGTCCGGCTCTGGTCATGGATAACACACTGATCAGAAAGGGCCTTGCTTCGGGAGGTAACTGATGGAAAAGTTCTACGGATTTGACCTGGGTGATGCGGAGAGCGCCATTGCCAGGCTGACAAAAGGTGATACCGGGGTGCCGGAACTTCTCAGCATCAATGATGTGAAGAGTTTTATTACGGCCTATGCTCTGCAGAGAGACGGTTCACTGATCATCGGCGAAAGCGCCTGCTACAGTCCGGATGTCAATGTACGGAAGGAACGCTTCAAGAGCAGATTCCTGACCGATCCGGAAGCCTCCAAGGATGTCATCAGTTTTGCCTCCGGTGTACTCGGTGAATTATATCTGAGCGGACAATTGATCAAGGGTGAGGACAACTGTTTCTATATCGGCTGTCCGGCCGGCTGGGACAAGACCGCACGTGAAGAATACCGTCTGCTCTTTGAAAGAGCCGGTTATCCGCCGGTGCGTATCATTTCGGAAAGCAGAGCAGCTCTTGTCAGTGCCTGCCAGTCCAAGCACCTGCAGGTCGGCTATGACATTCTGAACAGGCCGGTGCTGGTCGTGGATATCGGTTCTTCGACCACAGACTTTGCGTACATTGAAGGCGGCAAGGAAGTTGAACTGAAGACCGGCGGAGAGGTGTTCCTGGGCGGCGGCATCATGGACGAGATTCTGCTCGATGAAGCAGTCGAAAGCAGCGGCAATGCCAAGAAGATCCGCAGGATTTTTGAGGAGAGTCCGCCATGGTACAGCTTCTGTGACTTTGCGGCAAGAAAGCTTAAGGAGAAATACTTCAGTGATCCTGAGTTCTGGAAGGAGAACGACTGCCTGCAGACCATCAGTATTCATTATGGTGTGCTGCCGGTGCGGCTGACGCTGCGCATGAACGAACAGATTGCGGATGATCTGCTGAACCGGGCATCGGCGAGACTCGGAAACCAGTCTTTCCGCGAAGTGTTCCTGAACAGCCTGCAGCAGGCCAAAGACAATATCCAGGGCAGACAGCCTGAGCTGATCTTCCTGACCGGCGGTGTATCCAAGCTTGCAGAGATCCGTGCATGGTGCCGGGAAATGTTCCCGGATGCCGTAGTCATTACCGGAACCCAGCCGGAATTCTCGGTTGCGAATGGTCTTGCATACTGCGGAAAGATCGATGATGATCTGCGTGAATTCAAGGCGGATGTCGATCAGCTGGTGTCATCCAGTACGGTTGAGAAGATCGTTGAAAGCCATATCGGTGATCTTTACAGATCGGCGGCTGAAACAATGGTTGATCCGATCCTGGAGAATGTATGCATGCCGATTGCCGAGAGATGGCGGGATGGTTCCATTGAGCGTCTGGCTGATATTGATGCGGTTATGCAGAAGGAAATCGACCAGTATCTGCATACCGACGAAGCACATGCGCTGCTGGCCAAACCGGTGTCCGCATGGCTCAAGAAGATTGCCTATGAACTGGAAGACGATACCATGCCGATCTGCGTGAAGCATAATATCCCGTATGGTGCTCTTAGTCTGAATACCTATCTTTCACTGTCCGACTTTGAAATCAAGGTTGAGGCAAAGAATGTGTTTGCGGTCAATGAGATCACGTGGATGATCGATACGACCGTATCCCTGATCGTGGGACTGCTTTGCGGAGGCAGCGGTATTGCCATGATTGCCAACGGTCTGCCGGGTATCATTGCCGGTGCCGTCATATCACTGCTGATTCTTGCCCTGGGCAAGGAGAAGATGCAGGAAGTGCTGCTGAATGCGAAGATTCCGCATGCGGCGAGAAAAGCACTGCCCAAGCGGTATATCCGCTCACGTATTGAAAGCATCTCTCCGGAAGTGAAGAACAGTATTCTGAAGAAACTTGAAGAAGAGAAGAATGAGGAAATCAGCGAACGCCTGGTAAAGGAAATCTCGGGACAGATCGAATCCTGCCTGATCAAAATGGCAGAGGTCGTGGAGATTCCGCTGGGCTGATCTATGGAGAAGGTAATACTCGCACATATATACCGTCCCGCTGAGAAAACGGAGGCGGTGTCATATCTGGCTGAATGCAGATCACTGTGTGAAGCCTGCGGACTGGAAGTACTGGCGGAAGTTACCCAGCAGTCGGAGTCGGCTGATCCCCGGACGGCTTTCCGCAAAGGCAAACTGGAGGAGCTGCGCCGTACAGTCAGTGAAACCGGTGCGGACGGTGTTGTATTTGCATACCGTCTGACCGTAGCAGCCACCAACCGCATTGCCGATTACTGCGGGGTTCCGGTCATTGACCGCACAGCCCTGATCTTGCAGATCTTTTCAGCCCGTGCCAAAACAAAACAGGCAAAGCTGCAGGTGGAATCCGCAAGACTGCAGTATGCACTGCCGGCTTTGGCTGACCATGATGAAATACAGACGCACCAGAGAGGCGGAGGCTATGCCAACCGCGGTGCCGGTGAAATGCGCTCGGCTGTGATCAAACGCCGGTATCAGAGCAGGATCCGTGAGCTGAAGCAGGAACTGAAAGCCATTGAGCGTGAAAACAATGTAGCGGAAAGACGGCGGCAGAAGACGCTGCTGGGCAGATGTGCGCTGGTCGGATACACCAATGCCGGCAAGAGCTCTCTGATGAATGCATTGCTGGAGAAGTGCGGCTTTTCCGGACGCAGTGTGGAAGCGGCGGATATGCTGTTTGCGACCCTGGATACAAGTGTCCGCAGCATACGCTGGAACAGTAAGGAATTCCTGCTGTATGACACGGTCGGGTTTGTTTCGGACCTGCCGCATGAGCTGGTCGAAGCGTTCCATACAACACTGGCTTCTGCACGAAATGCCGATCTGCTTCTGCATGTCATCGATGCCTCCGATCCGCTGTATGCACGCAAAAGAGAGATCACGGAAGAAACCCTGAAACAGATCGGGGCAGGGGATATCCCGGTGCTGCGTGTGTATACCAAAACGGATCTGACGGATGAAAAGGACTTCGGCGGCATCATGGTATCTTCGGTAACCGGGGAAGGACTTGAGAATCTTCTGGAAGAGATTCAGAAACGTCTGTATCCGGCCGATGAAGAGATGACCTGTCTTGTGCCGTATGATAAAATGAAGCTTGTGTCTGAAGGAAGAAAGATCCTTCATATGGAAACGGTCGAAGAGAGAGAAGAGGGAATTGTGCTGCGGATCAGCGGTCCTGCTTCGTTCCTGCGTCCGTTCGCAAAATACCGGATCAAGGAGGAATTATGAAAACAGTCTGGGAAAAGTATGATGATGAAAAGCTTGCAGAGCTGGATGTATTCGCTGAGGAGTACAGGCAGTTTCTTTCCCTCACCAAGACCGAACGTGAATTTGTAACGGAGGCGGTGAAGGCAGCGGAAGCACAGGGCTTCAAGAAACTGGAGAATGCAAAGAAACTGAAGGCAGGCGACAGATACTATGCCGTTAACAGAGGCAAGAATCTGTGTCTGTTTGTTATCGGCAAAAAGCCGCTGACCGACGGTATGAATATTCTCGGTGCGCATATCGATTCACCGCGTCTTGACCTGAAACAGCACACCATCTACGAGAAGGATGGTCTTGCACTGCTCGATACGCATTACTACGGCGGCATCAAGAAGTACCAGTGGGTGGCAAGACCGATGGCACTGCACGGAATTGTCTGCAAGACCGACGGTACATGCGTGAATATCGTCATCGGTGAAAAGGCGGATGATCCGGTTGTCGGCATCAGCGATCTGCTCATTCATCTTGCCCAGGATCAGATGAAGAAGACAGCGGACAAAGTGGTAACCGGCGAACAGCTGGATGTGCTGGTCGGTTCCAGACCGCTGAAGGATACGGACAAGGATCCTGTCAAGGCATATATCCTGAAGCTTCTGAAGGACAGCTATGATATCGAGGAAGATGATTTCCTGTCTGCGGAAATCGAAGTTGTTCCGGCCGGGGATGCAAGAGACTACGGTCTTGACCGTTCCATGATCATGGGTTACGGACATGATGACAGAGTCTGTGCATACACCAGCATGCGTGCAATCTTCGATATGAAGAAGCCGGAAAGAACTTCCTGCTGCATCCTCGTGGATAAAGAGGAAATCGGTTCCGTCGGCAACACCGGTATGGAATCACGCTGGTTTGAAAGCCTGATTGCCAGAATGCTCGACAAGCAGGGAAAAACCTCCATCGTTGATCTCAACGATGCCCTGGCCAACTCCAAGATGCTTTCCAGTGATGTTTCCAATGCCTTTGATCCGAATTATCCGGAAGTCTGCGATCCCCGCAACAGTGCTTATTTCGGAGGCGGTATTGTCTTCAACAAGTTCACCGGTTCCCGCGGCAAATCCCACAGCAACGATGCACATCCGGAATTCATTGCGGAAGTGCGCAGAGCAATGGCTGAGGGCGATGTACAGTTCCAGACATGTGAGCTTGGTAAAGTTGATGTCGGCGGCGGCGGAACGATTGCCTTCATTCTGTCCAATCTGAACATGGATGTTATGGATGCGGGTATTGCCGTGCACAACATGCATGCGCCGTGTGAAGTTGTATCCAAGGCAGATGTCTTTGAAGGATACAGAGCATACAAGGCATTCCTCAAGCGCATCGGCTGAGCAGCAGTTACAAAAGCGTATTAATGAAACGACGGTATCATCCGGAAGGGATGATACCGTTATCTTTTTAGTGAACTGCTCAGGATCTGAACGGGCCGGGGCAGGAAGCACGGTCTGTATATCCGTGCATCTTTCTGTCTTCGGATGTTTGCTTTGACACTCCCACAGCTGAAGCAGTGGGATTCTTGCTTCAAGGACCGTTGCTGCGTTCCGAAGAACGTTAGTCTTACATAGTCTCCACAAGCGTAGATTCGGGTGTGCCCCTCCCTATATGGAATGCAGGTCAAACTCCTGTGCGAAGGATCTCTAGCCCTTTGTTCAGAATGTTTA
>JAFUCL010000120.1 GCA_017459725.1 Solobacterium sp.
ATATTTCCACGGGTGTCAGATGATTGATAAATTCCTGATTGATCAACATATTCTCTACCTCTTCATAGCCAGAATAGTCCTCTTTCAGGTTTTCGGTGTGCAGTTTATAGTACATCAACTATTTCTTTGAAAAGAGCGATAGGCATAAAAAAACCTGCTGTTCAGCAGGTAATTTTCATATGGTGCACCAGACAGGACTTGAACCTGCACGGGTCTCCCCATACGCCCCTCAAGCGTACGTGTCTGCCATTCCACCACTGGTGCGTGCTAAATTATTATATACACGCTTCTGTGTTTCGTCAAATACCGGAAGACAAAAAAATACGATTTTCTGCAGAATCTTCAAAGTGCGATTTCATGGAACGTTCAGAAACGGCAGTAAAGTGCGATGGTATAATACGAACATATGAATCTGAAGAGACTGTTTTGTATACTGCTGTGCTTTGCGGCAGTGCTGAATATGACCGCCTGTAAACATGAGGAACCGGAGGATGTACAGCCGGAACTTCCTGCAAGCGGCAGACCGGACATACTGTCTGAGTATGTTTTTCTTGTTGACCGTGACAGCGGCCAGGTCATCTGGGATGAGAAGTCGGAGGAAAGAATCTATCCCGCCAGCATGACCAAGCTGATGACGGCCGTTCTTGCCCTGGAACATATAGAAGATCCCGAAGAGACATTCCTGTTCACGGAAGAGATTCTGGAAGGACTGGAAGAAGCAGGGGCCAACCGGGCCGGGTTTGCGCCGGGTGATGAACCGACCCTGCTGGATCTTGTATACGGGGATATGCTGCCGAGCGGTGCGGACTGTTCACGGGCGCTTGCCTGGTATATTGCCGGCAGTGAGGAAGCCTTTGTTGAGCTCATGAATGAAAAGGCGCAGGAGCTCGGCATGCATGATACGCATTTTGTGAATACATCCGGTCTGTTTGACGAAGACCATTATTCAACCTGCCGTGATATTGCCAAACTCATGGATTACTGCATGGACAACGAACAGTTCATGGAGGTCATGCAGACAGTCCATTATGTCTCGGCACCTGTCCGGCATTATCCCAACGGCCTCAGCATGGACAACTATGTCATGGCCTATGTCAACCAGCCTGAACCCGGTCTTTTCCGGTATCTGTTTCAGATTCCGGGTTTCCTGGGCGGCAAGTCCGGTTATATCCTGGAGAGTCAGTTTTCACTGGCATCCGCGGCATCCATCAACGGCATGACGCTGATTCTGGTGACGACGAATGCATACAAGGAAGACTACTATCCGGCCTCCATCAGCGATGCGGCGGATATTTACACATGGTGTGCGGACAGGCTGGCGAAAAAGACAGCCGTTGACGCAGCGGATACTGCATATACGGTTCCCCTCAAACGCAGCACCGCCAAGGAACTCACGGTTGCGCCTGCTGAATCCCTGAAAGGTGATTACGGTGAGATCACCCTGGTTCCCGAGCTGCCGGCATATCTGGAGGCGCCGGTGAATGAAGGTGACAGTGTCGGTAAGCTTCATGTCTATTCCTATGATGAAGAGGCTGCGGTCATTGATCTGGTGGCTGAAGAGAGCGTGCAGAGCACTTCCGGGAGTGCGGAAGGGTTCCTGAATGCTTTGACCGGCAACCGGACCTGGATCATTTCTCTGCTTCTGCTGGCGGCGGCAGGCGGTCTGCTTGCTGCCATCCTGAAACCCGGACGCAAGCGTACCCGTAAGGTGCAGTAGTTTCGGTTGTAATTTGAGAATGTTCGCAATATAATAATGAACGTTTCAGGAGTGGGGAAATTATGGACTATCAGAAGATTATCAACATCGCTGTTATCGCACACGTAGATGCGGGCAAATCAACCCTTGTCGATGCTTTTCTGCGCCAGAGTCATGTCTTCCGTGACAATGATAAAATCGTTGACTGCGTTATGGACAGCAACGATCTGGAACGTGAAAGAGGCATTACGATCTATTCCAAGAACTGCTCCGTGCAGTATAAAGACTACAAGATAAACATCGTGGATACACCGGGTCATGCCGATTTCTCTTCTGAAGTCGAACGCATTATCCGTACGGTTGATACAGTTATTCTGCTGGTGGATTCTTCTGAAGGACCGATGCCGCAGACCAGATTTGTTCTGCAGAAATCCCTTGAAATCGGCCTGAGACCGATCCTGCTTATTAATAAGATGGATAAGAACGATGCCCGCGCCAACGAAGTCATCGATGAAGTCTATGATCTGTTCCTGGATCTGAATGCTACGGATGATCAGCTGGATTTCCCGATTCTCTACGGTGTGGCAAGACAGGGCATTGTCCGCTATGACTGGAACGATACAAACGAAGATATCATTCCGCTGTTTGAGACGATTCTGAGACATACCCAGGCATATCCCAATCTGATTGAAGAACCTGTGCAGATGCAGGTCAGTGCGCTTGCCTATGATGATTATATCGGCCGTCTCGGTATCGGACGTGTATATTCCGGCACCCTGAAGGAAGCAACTTCCTACGAAGTATGCGACCGCAGCGGCAAATCCATCCGCGGCAAGACCAACCAGGTATTTGTATATAAAGGAATGAGCAGAATTGCCGTGCCGGAGATCCAGTGCGGTGAAATCTGCATCGTGTCCGGTATTCCGGATATTTCCATCGGTGACACACTGTGCCCGGTCGGTGCACCCGATCCGATGCCGATGATCAAGATTGAAGAACCGACCCTTTCCATGAACTTCATGGTCAATGACTCTCCGTTTGCCGGACAGGTCGGTAAGTTTGTGACATCCCGCAACATCCGCGAACGTCTGGAGAAGGAACTGGAAGTCAATGTCGGTCTGCGTGTTGAGGAAACCGACAGTACGGATACATTCAAGGTATCCGGCAGAGGTGAGCTGCATCTGTCCATCCTGCTGGAGAATATGCGCCGTGAAGGATACGAAGTTGCCGTATCCCGTCCGGAAGTCATTCTGAAGAAGATTGACGGTGTTACCCAGGAACCTGTGGAGGAAGTTGTCTGCGACGTTCCGGATGAATACTCCGGATCGGTTATCTCCGCTCTGAATATCCGCAAGGGTATTCTGCAGGATATGTCCAATGAAGGCAGCTATACACGCATTACCTATCTGGTGCCTACCAGAGGTCTGATCGGCTACAGAACCGAATTCATCAATGCCACCAGAGGTGAAGGCACCATGGTCAGAAGACTTGCCGGCTACGCACCGTGGCACGGTGACATCCCGCAGCGTGAGAACGGCGCCCTGATTTCCACGGAAACAGGCGGTGCCATGACATATGCACTCTGGAATATCCAGGAGCGCGGCCAGCTGTTCATCGGTGCCCAGACTCCGGTCTATGAAGGCATGATCATCGGCCAGTCCGCCAAGAACATGGATATGGGTGTCAATCCGATCAAGAACAAGAAGATGACAGCTGTGCGTTCTACAGGCAACGATGAAGCTATGAAGCTTGTCCCGCCGAAGATCCTCACCCTTGAGGAAGCAATCGAATTCATCAATGACGATGAGCTCGTTGAGATTACTCCGGAGGATATCCGCGTACGCAAGAAGTACCTTACGGCTCTTGACCGCAGACGCCATGCCCGTGAGCTCGGCAAAATTGAAGAAGAAGACTGATCCCTGCATATTACAGGGATTTTCTTTCGTGTATGATAGGTACGGAGGACAACAGCAATGATCATACGGAAACTGGAAGAAAAAGATATACCGGCGGCAGCTGCCGTCTGGAATGAAGTGGTGCGTGAAGGAAAAGCTTTCCCGCAGACCGAAGAGCTGAGTATAAAAGAGGCAGAGGAATTCTTTGCCGGACAGACATATACGGCTGTAGCAGTGGATGATGAAGGAGAGGTGCTCGGTCTCTATATCCTGCATCCGAACAATGTCGGCCGCTGCGGACATATATGCAATACTTCATACGCGGTGAAAAGCGAGAGGCGTTTCATGCATATCGGGGAAGCACTGGTTAAGGATTCCCTGCGGATGGGGAAGGAATGCGGTTTCCGTATTCTGCAGTTCAATGCGGTGGTTGCCACAAACCATCCTGCTCTGCATCTGTACGAGAAGCTCGGCTTTGTGAGACTCGGCACGATTCCCGGCGGTTTCCTGATGGATGACGGGCATTATGAGGACATTGTTCCGCATTATCATGTGCTCTGAAACAAAAAGGGAGGCATGACCTCCATTAAGTTAATTATACCAGAAGCGCAGGGATAAGTAAGGACTGTCTTTGCGGGTGTATTCGGCTATAGTAAAGATGTAAAGAAATCGTAACGGTTCATATAACCGGTTGATTCGGGAGGTAACCGTAATGATGCCAGGAAGTGCAGTCCGCAGGCTTTGACAGAGTGCCTGCGGCGAGAGAATTACGATTAGCTGCTTCAGTAAGCCGGAACAGGTGGTCCAGCAGGGATGATGCAGATGACGTAGGACACAAAGAACGGCGAAGCAGCAGGAGACCGGTGCAAACCGGTCTCTTTTCCTGCAAAGTTCAGCCTGTATTCACGAAGAGCGGCTAAGACCGTGGTATACTTTTTCCATAGTATCGGAGGTAATCTGTTATGAAATGTGCTTTGTTTCTTGCCGGAGGCGTTGAGGAATGTGAAGCACTGATCACAGTCGATCTTCTGCGCAGGGCAGATATTGAAGTCTACACGGTTGCGATTGGTGAGTCACTGTATCTTATGTCCTCACATGGTGTCGGCTTACGTGCGGATATTCTGTTTGATGAGTTCCTGAATGAAACATTTGATGTGCTGATTCTTCCCGGCGGCAAGGCAGGCACGGCCAATCTGGAAGCCAGTGAACTGCTGATCCGGGCTCTTGAGAGTCATATGGATGCAGGCAAGCTGACTGCTGCAATCTGTGCTGCACCGTCCATTCTCGGCCATCTCGGTTACCTGAAAGGCAAACAGTATACATGCTTCCCTGAATTTGACGGTGACTACGGCGGAACCTACCACTGGGAACCGGTTGTCCGTGACGGCAATCTGATTACCGGCAGAGGCATGGGAGCCGCGCTTGAATTCGGCCGTGAGCTGATCAAAGCACTGGCACCTGAGAAACTTGATGCGGTGGATTACGGTATCCAGTATGAACACCGCTTCCGCGAACTGCAGCAGAAAAGAGTAAAGTAATAAAGCAAGAAAAAGAACATATGAGTGAACGTGTCAATCCGAGTTATCTGCATTGGTTCCATCAGCCCAAACTGTACATTTTGAGTGCAGACAAGCTGATTCTGGAGACCGAGCCGTATACATCGATGCAGAACATGACAATCGATGAGAATTCCGGTTTCGGTCTTTTCGGCGACGAGCACAGTGCGTTTGAAGCAGAAATCAGGCTTCAGTTCGGCTTCCGCAACCGTAATGATGAATGCGGTATGCTGCTGAAACTGAACGATGATTCATGGTTCAAATTCGGGGTGAGCAGTGCAGAGAAAGAGTTTAATGAATTATTCTGTACAAGGTTCCATCAGAGCTTCCGTGACCGCAACCTCCGTGTAATCGGATCGGGTGTGAATACGGTCTGGCTGCGTCTGATGTATACCAGAGGCAGAGCGGCATTCTCCTACAGTCTGAACGGGGACCGGTATATCACATACAGGGAGATTACCTTTCCGGATTACCAGGGTGCAGCAGCTGCCGGAATCTATGCCTGCAGTCCGGGCAATTCCTATTTCGATTGTACGTTTTCACAGATGGAAATTAAGTTGATGGAGGATGAAAAATGAGTGCTGAAGAGAGACTGATCCGCTACTGTTCAATTGATACACAGTCGGATCCGACGTCGGCTGCGACGCCTTCCACACTGAAACAGTTTGATCTGGGAAACCTGCTCGTTAAAGAGCTGAAGGAGCTCGGTCTGGAAGACGCATGCATCGATGAGCACTGCTATGTATATGCACATCTGCCTTCCAACTGCGGTGAAGTGAAGAAGGTCGGCTTTATCGCCCACCTGGATACCTCACCCGATTACAGCGGTGCAGGTGTGAAGCCGAGGATCATAGAATGCTATGACGGCGGTGATATTGAACTGTGCGAAGGTGTTGTGACAAGAGCTGCGGATTTCCCGCTGCTGGCTATGCTGAAGGGCAAACGGCTGATGGTGACGGACGGAAGCACACTGCTCGGCGCTGATGATAAAGCAGGCATTACCGCAGTCATGGAAGCACTTGCCTGGTGGCAGGAACATCCTGAGGTAAAGCACGGAGAGATCTGTGTAGCCTTTACACCGGATGAGGAAATCGGCAACGGCACCAAGTACTTCGATCTTGAGAAGTTCGGCGCGGACTTCGGCTATACCATGGACGGCGGTGCGCTGCAGGGATACTGCGATGAAACATTCAACGCTGCCAGTGCCGTGGTTAAGTTCCAGGGTTTCACGATTCATCCCGGTTCTGCCAAGAACCGTATGATCAATGCCATGAATGTGGCCCATGAATTCCACGGGATGCTGCCGGGGCATATGCGTCCCGAGCATACGGAGGACAGGGAAGGATTCATTCACCTGACCAATATGAGCGGTGCGTGTGATACAGCTGTTCTTAAATATATCATCCGTGATCATGATGCGGACAAGCTTGAAGAGATGATCGGCATCATGCACAGTGCGGAGGACTTCCTGAACTGTCTGTACGGAGCCGGTACGGTCACCGTGGAGATCACGTATGCCTACCGCAACATGAAGGAAATCATTGATGCCAATCCGGAAGTGTCCGAACGGGCTCTGCGTGCTCTCAATGAAATCGGTTATCCGCCGGTCAGAGTCGCAGTCCGCGGCGGTACGGACGGTGCACAGCTTTCCTTCCGGGGACTGCCGTGTCCGAATCTTGGCACCGGTGCCGGCAACTACCACGGCCGGTATGAATACTGCTGTATCGATGAACTGGAAGATGCTTCCAGACTGATCCGTACAATTGCGGAAGAACTTGTTCCGGAGGACAGACGATGATTTATACCTGCACACTGAATCCTTCACTGGATTACTATATGGAATTTGACAGACCGCTCAAACCTTCGGAGACCAACCGGTCCATGCTGGAATACTACGAAGCCGGCGGAAAGGGAATCAATATCTCGATTGTTCTCAGCAACCTGCAGATTCCCAGCCGTGCCCTCGGTTTCCTGGGCGGTTTCACCAAGGACTACTACATTACACTTCTGCAGAAGTTTGAATACCTGCAGCCCAACTTCACATATGTGGACGGCAATACCCGCATCAATGTCAAACTGCATGATACCTACAACACGGATCTGAACGCTTCCGGTCCGTACATCACAGCTGACAATATGAAAAACCTGACCGACAAGGTGCTGCGTCTTGGTGAAGGCGATTACCTTGCCCTGGCCGGTGTCTGCCAGGATTATCTGCTGAAGAACGTTGTGGATATGCTGAAACAGGCCATCGATGAAGATGTGCGTGTGGTTCTTGATACCAATGCCGACATTCTGCGCGAAGTCATCAGTCTGCGGCCGTTCCTGGTCAAGACAACTTCACCGGAGCTGGCAGATTATCTCGGCAGGACGATTGCGTCCAGGGAAGATGCCGTTGCCTGTGCACGGGAACTGGCCGCAGAGGGAGCTGAAAACGTGCTTGTTCTGCATGATTCCTCTGTGGCTGTGCTGGTCAGCGGCGGCGACACATATACCTGTGATCTGCTGCATGATGAACCGCCTGTCAATACGGTCGGTGTCGGTGACTCCCTGACGGCCGGCTTCCTGATGAACTATATCCGTTCGCTGGATGCGGTTGATTCCTTCCGGTTTGCCTGCTGCTGTGCGAGTGCTACGGCATATTCCAAGGGACTTGCTACAACGGAGAAGGTGGACTCCTTCTATGAAACGACTGTGATCACAAAGACAGACGCCGAAGGAGAGAACGGATGAGGAGGCTTTTGAAGGCCGGACTGGCCCTGCTTGCTGTGCTGAATCTTGCGGCCTGTCAGAAAAAAGAACCGGAACCCGAAGTACTGATGATTACAAACAAGGCTGAGATTATGTCGGTGAAAGCGGATATGAGCGGCTATAAATGGCTGTATGATGACGATCCTGCTTTTTCGGAGACAACGATGCGTGAAGCAATTAAGATGTTTACGGAAAAAGGCAGCGGTATCCTCTACATGGGATATGTCGGCTGTCCGTGGTGCGAGCGTGCTGTGCCGGTGCTCAACGCAGCAGCCAAAGAGCAGAATCTGAATATCTTATATGTTGATGTGCATGATACGCAGATCAATTCCATGGAAGACTACTATGCCCTGGAGCCCTATATCAAGGAAATCTTTGATACGGACAAGAACGGGGAAGCGGTGTTCAAGGTCCCGGAAGTTATTGCAATCAAGGACGGTGTGATTGTCGGTCATCATCTTGCCCTGGTGGAGGGATACAAGATCGAGGATGCGGAATCACAGATGAACAACGAACAGAAAGAGGAACTGAAACAGATTTATCTGGATCTTTTCAGGGCAGCGGCTGACTGAGCGCTGTCCTTTTTCGTGAACTTGCACTGATGAGCGGAAGTGTCTACAATTCTATTTAGAACGGAAAGAAGTATTCTTTCGGGGCTGTAGAGAAATGCTGCTGTCATGGCTGTTTTCTAAGAACCGTATCACCGGAGACGTCGTTGATCTTGTCGAAGAGCAGAAGACGGACGGGCGTTTCAGTGCGGACGGCGTGACAAATATCATGTACGGAATCTATGAGCACGGTAAGGACGTCAAGGTCGGAAACTGCGATCTGCGCGTCGGTATGAACCGTGAGCTTTATTATGCCGGAAACATCGGATACAACGTGATTCCTGCGTACAGAGGGCACGGATATGCGTATCAGGCATGTCTGCTGCTGTTTGATATTGCCCGCGATGAATACGGTATGAACGAACTGATCATCACCTGTTCACCGGAGAACACGCCTTCCCGCAGGACACTCGAGAAACTCAACGGAGAGCTTCTGGAAACCGCAGATGTACCGGAGGATCACTGGCTGTACAAACGGGGAGAACCCGTCAAGAATATCTACCGCTATTCAATCTGAAGATACACATGTGCTAGAATAAGCGTATGCTCAGACTGATTAAACTGCTGACAAGCCGTATTATTATCGTTTTTATTTTAATACTGTGCCAGTTTGCACTGCTTTTTTTGTGGCTTTACCGGGCGTCGCTTTCCTCTGACCTGATGCCTTTGTTTAATCTGCTGGCTATCTTCTGTGTGATCTACATAATCAATAAACAGGAAGACCCATCGTACAAGATTGCCTGGTGTGTGCTGATTCTTGCCGTGCCAGTCATCGGTGGTGCATTGTATATTCTCTGCGGCGGCCGTAAGGTTCCCCGCAAACTGTTTGACGGTACCACCCGTGCCAATCTGCGCATGGAAGGTCTGCTGCAGCAGGATCAGACCGTGTGGAACCATCTGGAACAGAAGGAACTGGATGTACGCAGGGTGTTTGAGTACGGTCTGCGTACTTCTTCATTCCCTGTGTATGAGAATACGGATATATCCTATTTCAGCAGCGGTGAGGAATTCTGGCCGGTGCTGCTGGAAGAGCTGAAGAAAGCAGAGCATTTCATATTCCTGGAATTCTTCATCATAGACAAGGGTGAGATGTGGGACAGTGTTCTGGAAGTATTGAAGGAAAAAACAGATGCCGGTGTGGAAGTGAAACTGATCTATGATGACTTCGGCTGTGCGAACACACTGCCGTATCACTATGACCGCACCCTGAACAGCATGGGCATTGAAACATATCGGTTCAACCGTATGAGACCGGCCCTGATCACCCAGATGAACAACCGCGATCATCGTAAGATCATCGTTATTGACAACAGAGTCGGCTTTACCGGCGGTGTGAATCTTGCGGATGAATACATTAACCGCAGGGAACGCTTCGGACACTGGCGTGATTCTGCGCTGATGATCCGGGGAGATGCTGTCTGGTCTTTGACGGTTATGTTCCTGGGCATGTACAGCTTCCTGCGGCAGAAGGATGATGACATCGACTACGACAGATACCGTCTGGAACCGCACAGTCCGGTGTCACGGGCAATCTGCCAGCCGTTCAGCGATACTCCGACCGACGGCAAGTATATCGGTCTCTCTGTGCATCTGAATCTGATCAATCATGCCCGCAGGTATATCTACATCGATACACCGTATCTGGTGCTGAATGATGATGTGCATATGGCGCTGGGTCTCGCTGCTGCAAACGGTGTGGATGTGCGTATTCTGGTGCCGCATATTCCCGACAAGAAATATGTCTTTGAGATCACCCGTTCCAATTACGAACAGCTGATCCGTGCCGGCGTAAAGGTATATGAGTATACACCGGGATTCAATCACTCCAAGAGCATTGTCATGGATGACACGATCGGACTTGTCGGTACGATCAATACGGATTACCGCAGTTATTATCTGCACTTCGAGGACGGCATTCTGTTCTGCGATGATCCTGCTGTTATCAAAATGCGGGATGATTTCCTGAATACCCTGCAGAAGTCGCATGAAGTGACGTTGGAAGAATGCACGGCAGTTCCGCTGTACCGCAGGTTGTGGCGGGCAGTGCTGCGTCTGCTGGCACCGGTGATGTGATATGAAGAAGAAACAGAGAAAGAGACTGCTGGCCGTGCTTGCGGCTGCGGCAGTGCTGATGACGGCATTGTTTCTGGCTCTGCTGCTCCATCGGCGTCATGAGGAAACCGCGGAAGAAGAGCGCGTATATGCCACGGTCAATGTGGAGCTGGAGAGTGCAGGGGGAATCCCTGTATACCACCGTTATATACCGGTGGATTCGCCAAGGCGTCCCGGTGAAATACGGGCAATCAAATATGTTACGATTCACGAAACCGACAACCGCGGGGCAGGTGCCACTGCGGAAGCACACAATGTTTGGATCACCGGCGATGTGATGGATATCACCAGCTGGCATTATACGGTGGATGATCATTCCATCTACCACAATCTTCCGGACAATGAAGTCGCATGGAATGCCGGTGACAACCGTGAAAGAGACGGCGGCAACATCAACGGAATCGGTGTGGAAATGTGTGTGAATCTCGGCGGGGATTATGAGCAGGTGCTGGTGAATACGGCGGCGCTGACGGCAGAGCTGCTGTATGTGTATGATCTGACTCCGGATGATGTGCGCATGCATGCGGATTTTATGGACAAGGTATGTCCGCACCGGCTGATTACCGAAGGCCGGGTGGATGATTTCAAGGATATGATCAGAAAAGACTACGAACAGATTGTGCGGGAACGCACAGAAGAGGAAGGACAAAACGATGGAAAAGAAGGATAAAATCGGCCTGGTGCTGGAAGGCGGCGGCCTGCGCGGGGCATATACGGCAGGAGCGCTGGCATGGCTGACGGATCATCATATTGAGGTGGATTACAGTGTCGGCATCTCCTCCGGTGCGGTGCTGCTGGCAGGATATCTGATGGGAAACAAGGACATCGGTTATCAGATGGCGGTTCACTTCGGCTGTGAGAAGCAGAACTACGGTCTGCCTGCTCTTTTGTCCGAAGGCCATTATGTGGCATATAAGCGGCTTTTCCAGAAGGGACTGAAGGAACGGGCCGGTATGGATGTAAGACCGCTCCGGGAAAAGAATCCGGATATGGAACTCGGTCTCTATGATCTGGAAAAGGGTGAAACGGTCTGGTATTCGGCGGCGGATCTCGATGATGATCTGACACTGCTGAGAGGTTCGTGCTCACTGCCGATTGCTTCAGCGGTGGTTGAATTCCGCGGCAGAAAGATTCTGGACGGCGGCATTACCAAGATGATCCCGATTGAGCGTGCGCTTGAAAAGGGATGCACTAAGATGCTTGTCATTACCACAAAGCCGGAAGGATATGTGCGCAAGCCCGGTTCCAAGATGGTTGATTTCCTGATGCGTGTCATGTATCCGAAGTATCCGCAGATGCGCAGGGACTATGCGGTAAGACACATCAACTACTACAAGCAGATGGATATAATTGCGAAGGAAGTGGAAAAGGGAACCTGTATGCTTGTCCGGCCTTCGAAAACCATTGATGTCGGACGTTTCAAGGGTGATCCGGTGCGTCTGCAGGAACTCTATGATCTCGGCTACAGCGATATGGAAGCGCGCAAAGAGGAACTGTACAGATTCCTCGGCAAAGAATGATTAAGCTGATTCTCAGTGATCTTGACGGAACGATCATTGATACACACAACAACTGTAATCCGTCGGTGCATGATGTTCTGCAGGAGATACGGAAAGACGGTATACGTTTTGCCATCTGTTCCGGCAGACCGGTGGACAGCTACATGCACATGCTTGCACACTGGCATCTTGAGGATGTGACTGATTATCTGATCGGTGCCAACGGCGGTGAAGTCCTGGAACTTTCAACCGGCAGGAGAGAAGAATCCTGCACCCTGTCCGAAGATATTGTCCGTGAAGTCATAAGCATTTATGAACCGATGGGGCTTACGCCGACGCTGTATGCCGGCCGTGATCTGTATGTGGCAGAAATGACCGAGCAGGTTAAGACAGTCGCTGCCCGCATCGGCATCAATCCCATCAAGGCGGATATCCTGCAGGTTCTGGACAGACCGCAGGTCAAGGAGATGTTTGTGCTGGATCCCGCAAAGATGGAAGAGGTTTCCGCATATGCGGCTGCCCATCCCGATCCCCGCTGGGTCTGCTTCAAGACCGCTCCCGATCTGTTTGAGATTGCGCATCCTGCCCTCGGCAAACATGTCGGTATGAAGGTCATTGAGGAAATGAGCGGCATCAGACCTGAGGAAATCATCGCCTTCGGGGATACCACCAACGATATTCCTATGCTGGAACGTGCCGGATGGGGCGTCTGTATGGCCAACGGCAGTCCCGATGCCCTTGCGGCAGCGGATGATACAGCACCTGCCTGTGCCGACAACGGCTTTGCGCAGTATCTGCGTGCACATGTTTCCGGCGGCATCTTCCGTAAGTAAAACAGTCCGGGGTTTCCCGGACTTTGTTTCAAAAAAAGGAGGAATTGTATTCCTCCCTGGATTCAGCGGTTCAGAATTGCTTTCAGAGCATTCTCAATGGTGCGTGCTTCCTCTTCCTCAAGCCATGTATACTGATCATCACCGGTCTTTTTGATTACCAGCGCCAGTCCCTTTGCGTCAGGCTCGGTGTCCTTGAGAATGGCCAGACTGTTGTCAGCCTGGGCGCCGGGAGCGGCACTGCGGTTGAAGACAATCTGGTACGGTTCGCCAAGCAGGGCAGAAGCCTGGATGACGAGATTACGCTGCTCATCATATCTGTCACGCTCGCGGGTGCGGATGATCTTGTTGGTTTCGTAGAAAAGTGTATCCACAAAGTAGTCGGAAGTTTTCTTCAGATCGACATCGACACGCTTGTTGTCTTTGTAGTAAGTACGCAGGGAGAGATGTCCCTTGAAAAAGAACGGTTCATAGCTGCCATACAGGGCGACAGCACATACCGTATAGTTCTGAGCTGAAAATTTATCACTGCTTTCCATACTGAACCCCCTTATTCCGTGCAGGAATATAATAGCATTTTTTCCGCAGGTGCGGAAACTGTGAAACATAAAAGCATCGCTTCAGAAAGGAATTATGATATGCCGGTCAGGATACCCTATGCGCTCAGACGGCTGGAACGCTCACGCTTCCGTTCCCGCTTTCATCTGGACGAGAAGGACAAAGCATATATACAGGAAAAGGGCATGGACGTCATCCGCATGCATGCGTATGACTTTATCCGCACCCGACTGGCACCGGCCGAACCTGCCAACGACGGCAAACAGACACCGATGCGGGGACATCCTGTCTTTAAGGCCCAGCATGCCACCGCAACGTGCTGCCGGGGGTGTCTTGGCAAATGGTACGGTGTACCGCAGGGCAGAGAGATGACGGAACAGGAAATCGATGAAACCGTACAGCTGATCATGGCCTGGATTGAGAAGGAAGCACAGTAAAACCGCATTTCTGCGGTTTTATTTGTTATTCGGCGATATAGACACGCTTAATGACAACCGGTTTGTACGGCTTATCAAACATGTCGGTCGGTTCCAATGCGATTTCATCGACGACATCCATGCCTTCATCGTTGACAACATGACCGAATGCTGCGTAATTGCCGTCAAGGTGCGGGGCGTCTTTGTGCATGATGAAGAACTGACTGGATGCGGAATCGGGATCCATAGCTCTGGCCATGGAGATGACACCGCGTTTGTGCTTGATCGGATTGTCCACACCGTTGGCGGCGAATTCACCTTTGATGGTCCTTCTGGAACCGCCGGTGCCGTTGCCGAGCGGATCACCGCCCTGGATCATAAAGCCCGGGATAATGCGGTGGAAAGTAAGACCGTCATAGAATCCTTCTTTGACAAGGTTCAGAAAGTTTTCGACTGTGATCGGTGCGTGTTCGGGATCAAGTTCAAGCTTGATGCAGCCGCCGTTTTCCATTTCGATAATAACCATTTCAGAATTCTCCTTATAATTTTTGACTCAGGTCCTGCCGGGAGGAGTCCTGCTGCAGAAGTCTCTGCAGCTCTTCTGCCTCCAGCTGCTCTTCTTTCAGTCGGGTGATTTCACGCCGGTGGCGCTCCTGGGTGTTTTCGGCATCCAGCTGCTGCTGAATGAGCTGCCGCTTCAGTCTCGCTGCGTCATCTGCGTGCTGCAGTTCCTCATTCTGTTTCATGATGCGTCTGAGGCCGAGGATGTAGTCGATGGTCAGCAACAGGTCTACGGCAAAGAAGAAGGCCAGGAACAGCATAAACCGGTCACCTGAAGAAGCGAACTCCGTGATACTCGGTATGATCAGGATGAGATCGCCTGCGGCCATAATACCGGCCAGAATTGATTTGAGCTTAGGGGACATACGGGTATTCCTCCGGAAACAGATTTATTGTATCACAGCGGCTATTCCATCGCATCCAGCAGTACCGTAATGGTCTGCGGAAGAGCCTGCAGTTTGGCAATCATTTTCTCTGTGCTGCACTGCATATCCTGTATATCGAGAGAAATAGTGACTGAGGCTTTGCCGCTGAGCGGAATTGCCTGGGAAATTGTGATAATACTCGCATTCAGTGAACTGATGGCAGTGAGCACTGCCGAGAGACACCCGGCTTCATCATGCACCACGAGGGAGATGACGGCTTTGCGGCGGTATGCCTGTTCACCGGGCAGGAAGACATAGTCCTTGTATTTGTAGTAGGTGTTGCGGGAAATGCCGCAGAGCTGAACTGCCTCGGTCACGGTCTTGGCCTGGTGCGAGACAAGCAGCTGTCTGGCTTCGATCACTTTTTCAAGATAATCGGGAAGAATGTTCCGGTGTACGATCAGATAATCCGATGCCATAAGCTATCCTCCATGATTTCAATTCCTTCGGTGCATACTTCGGCGGTGCGGATCTGCCAGTGATCCGGCAGTAAATGTATGGCTTCAGAAGCTGCTGCGGAAAGCGGCCGTTCACTGATGAGCAGACAGGTGGATCCGGAACCGCTGATCAGGAATACACCGTCTGTATCTTCGGTAACGGTCTTCTTTACCGTATCAAAGTCGGGAATAAGTGTTTTCCGGTACGGTTCATGCAGCAGATCGACGGCGGCGGTTTTCAGCAGGTCCATATCCCCGGTGCGCAGGGCTTCCGTGAGATAGACTGCGTGGGAGGCATTGTGAACGGCTGTGCCCCGC
This sequence comes from Solobacterium sp., assembly GCA_017459725.1. Lineage (GTDB taxonomy): Bacteria > Bacillota_I > Bacilli_A > Erysipelotrichales > Erysipelotrichaceae > Bulleidia. The sequence goes on from JAFUCL010000120.1 coordinate 15,663, forward strand.
GGATAGGTGTCCGGCAGGATGGAACGTGCTTTCTCGGTGCTGACTTCCGCATCGGGTATCAGCAGTGTAAAGCGCAGATTCTCCGCCAGCTGCAGGGCATGCATGTGCAAGGTTCCGTCGGGATCGGTGATGCAGGCAGTGAGGCCGCCGAACAGGGCGGGAGCTGCGTTGTCGGGATGGTGCTCAAAGGCAACTGCTTCCTTCAGCCATGCGGCGCCGTCCGGTTTGTCTTTGCGTATGATATGACCGGCTGCTATGCCTGCGACGGTCATGGCTGCACTGGAGCCCAGGCCCCGGGAAACAGGAATATCGGTTTCAAACACAACATGAAGAGCAGGTATTTCTTCACCCGGCGCAAATGTGCTGCGGTATGCCTGCAGGAACAGATTGTCGGGTGTGCTGAAGCGTGGTTCGGTATTCTCCAGACAATACTGATCTGATGTTTCAAAGGCGAACGTATTGTAGATGCGGAAGGCAAGACCCAGGCAGTCAAAGCCCGGACCGAGATTGCTGGTGGATGCGGGAACGCGGATCTTATACATGCGCGGATACCTCCCTGAGAAAGTCTGCGACATCATCCATGCCTTTGGAAGCACGGATGGAGCCGGTGAATCTGACCGGCAGTTCATGAAGTTCGGCAAGCGAGCGCGGTATGGGAAGTCCGCACATCTCTGACAGTCGGTCCATTGCCGTGAAATCGTCTGTTTCCTCACCGCTGAGGCAGCGCAGCACATCATGCGCAAACTTGAACGGAGATGCCGTTGAAAGCACAACCGCCTGCGCATCATCACCGCTCATCTTACGGTACTGTTCAAGACCGTAGACAGCCACGGCCGTATGCGGATCAACCAGCACACCGTGTTCCTGCCAGCAGTTTCTGATTACGTCTGCACAGTTTTCCTCTTCCGTGCAGGTGCCCGTAAAGACAGCACGGATATTATCCAGCACAGCAGGCGGCACCGTATAGCTGCCGGTTTCCTCAAGACTGCGCATGCAGGCAGCCGTAAAGGCATCATCACCGGTGATCAGATACAGAAGACGCTCAAGATTGCTGGATACGAGAATATCCATGGACGGGGACATTGTTTCATGGAACGGCCGCACACGGCTGTACGTGCCTGTTTCCAGGAAATCCGTCAGTACACGGTTCCGGTTGGAGGCACAGATCAGACGCTTCACCGGCAGACCCATGCGTTTGGCCAGGTATCCGGCAAGAATATCACCGAAGTTACCGGTCGGCACGGCAAACAGTATCTCCTCGCCGTCGCTGATCACACCTTCGCGGACCAGTCTGTAATATGAAGTGATATAGTATACGATCTGCGGCACCAGACGGCCGATGTTGATGGAGTTGGCGCTGGAAAGAATGACATGTTCCTTTGCGGCTGTTTCTGCAGCATCCCGGTAGGCCTGCTTCACGAGTCTCTGGCAGTCATCGAAGTTGCCCTGCACAGCGCGTACATATACATTGTTTCCTCTGCTTGTCTGCATCTGCAGCTTCTGCACGGGGGATACACCGTTTTCGGGATAGTAGACTTTTATGGCAGTATGCGGCACATCCGCGAACCCGGCCAGGGCAGCCTTGCCCGTATCACCGCTCGTTGCCGTCAGGATGGCAACAGTATCAGTGCTTCCGCTTTTGCGGTAGGCCGTGCTGAGCAGACCCGGCAGTACGGAAAGGGCGATATCCTTGAAGGCGCAGGTCGGTCCCCGGAAGAGCTCCATGAGGTAATCTCTGCCGCAGGCTTTCAGCGGCACAATGTCCGGATCAGAGAATCTGTCATTGTACGCCTCCTGCACACATGCATGTATTTCATCCCTGCTCAGTTCATCAAAGAACAGCGACAGAATATATTCCGCGGCTTCCTGATACGTGGCAGTGCGCAGCAGTTTGAAGTCAGGCGCCGGAATCGTCTCCGGTACGAACAGACCGCCGTCTTCAGCCAGTCCGCGTATGATTGCCTCGGTTCCGCTCACGGTCAGGGAACTGTTTCTAGTACTGAAATATCGCATACAGGTCTCCTTGTAACAAATCTTCTGTCATGATACTATGTTTGTGCTCTGAAAACAACTGTATCTGTACCGAAAACAGAAAGGTGACTATATGAAGATAGGATTACTTGGCTGCGGGGTTGTCGGCAGCGGGGTGCTGAAGATTGTGGATGGCATGCAGGACAGCAGTTTCGCCATCGCAAAGATACTGGTAAGAACACCCGCAAAGATCACGGAAGCATGCATGACCGCAGACCCGGATGAGATTCTGAATGATGCAGGTATTAATGTAATCGTGGAATGCATGGGCGGGCTGGAACCTGCCCGTACGTATGTCCTGCAGGCTCTGCAGAACGGCAAATCCGTGGTGACTTCTAACAAGAAGATGTTCGCACTGTATGAGCAGGAACTGCGCACAGCGGCAGCGGAACACGGCTGTGCCCTGCGGTATGAGGCATGTGCCGGCGGCGGCATTCCGTGGATCCATGAGCTGGAGCGCATCCGCAGGATAGACGGCATCTCCTCCGTACGCGGCATCATGAACGGCACAACGAATTACATTCTGTCCAATATGACGGCTTCCGGTATGCAGTTTGAACAGGCGCTTGCCGAGGCACAGGCGAAGGGGTATGCGGAAGCAGATCCCACCGACGATATTGACGGATATGATGTCCGCTCCAAAACAGCCATCAGTGCTATGACGGCTTTCGGTATGCCGGCAGATCCCGGAGATATTCCGGTTTTCGGCATCCGCACCGTACAGGCACAGGATCTTGCCTGGGGAAAAGCACATAACCGCATTCTGAAGCTGATTGGCAGAGCGGAACATACCAACGGTTCGCTGTCAGCCTGCGTCATGCCGGTATTCCTGAAAAATACGGATATCCTCGCTGCTGTGGGCTCCAATCTGAATGCGGTTGAAGCAGTCAGCGATACCCTCGGCCCCAGCATGTACATCGGCCAGGGAGCCGGTTCACTTCCGACTGCCCATGCGGTCGTGCAGGATCTGCTCACAATAAGGGACGGCTGTCTCTGCAAAGAACCGGAAGCACGGGTGCCGGTAAGTGAATCCGGACGGACAGCACAGTATTATGTGCGCACAGTGAATCCGCATGCCTTTGCGGATATCACCGCAGAGAAAGCAGATACGAACATCCTGCTGAGCAGGGAGATCACCCTGACAGAGCTGTGCACATATATTGAGAAAGCTTCAGATTCATCACTGTTTATTGCGGAGGTGGAGAAATGATCAAGGTAGTGAAATTCGGCGGTTCAAGCGTAGCCAATGCGGCACAGTTCCGCAAGGTAAAAAAGATTGTCAGTGACGATCCTTCACGCATGTTTGTGGTCACAAGCGCCTGCGGCAAGGAATCTCACGAAGACCACAAGGTAACGGATCTGCTGTATCTCTGTGAAGCGCATATCCGCTACGGTGTATCCTATGAACCGCTGTTTGAACTGATTGAAAAGAAATACCGGACCATACGCGATGAGCTGCACCTGCAGACAGATCTTGATAAGGAATTTGCGTTCATCCGTTCACTTATGAAGAAGGGTGTTTCCACGGATTATCTGGTCTCCCGCGGTGAATACCTCACCGGTAAACTGCTGGCGGAATACCTCGGCTTCACGTTTGCGGATGCGGCGGATGTGATTTCCTTCCGGTATGACGGTGAAATTGATTTTGAACGCACGGATATGCGGCTGCGGGAACGCTGCGGCAAGGGCGGTATCGTAATTCCGGGTTTCTACGGCGCTATGCCCAATGGTGTGATCCGGGTCATGAGCAGGGGCGGCAGTGACATCACCGGTGCGGTGATTGCCAATCTCGTCAATGCGGATGTGTATGAGAACTGGACGGATGTATCCGGTATTTATGTGGCCGATCCCCGCATTGTCAACAACCCGCTGCGTATTCCCGGCATTACATACAACGAACTGCGGCAGATGAGCTACCTCGGTGCGGATGTGCTGCATGATGATGCGGTGTTCCCGGTCAAGGAGAAGAACATACCGATCAATATACGCAACACCAATGGACCCGATGATCCCGGCACGATGATCCTCGAGGATTTCGGGGAAGCGGACAGAACATGTCCTCCGCACGCCATCACCGGCATTACCGGCCGGAAGGATTACACCGTCATCACCCTGGTGAAAAACCATGCCTCGGCGGAAATCGGTATTCTGCGGAAGATGCTGGCGGTGTTTGAGGACTACCGTGTCTCCATCGAATGTGTGCCGAGCACGGTTGATACCTATTCCTTCATTGCCCGCACGGAGAACATATCCCACTGTCTGTACGATATCCTGAGCAGACTGCGGGATCTGATTCATCCCGATGTTCTGAAAGCGGAGGACAATCTGGCCTTGATTGCAGTAGTGGGCAGAGGCATGAAGGAAAAACCGGGTATCTCCGGCAAACTGCTTTCGGAATTCGGTGCGAATACAATCAATATTAAAGTTATCAGCCAGACAGCCGATGAGCTCAGTATCCTGGTCGGTGTCATGAACCGCGACTTCGAGAAAGCCATCCGCTGCATCTATGACAAATTCATTACGGAGGATTTAACTATAAGGAAGTCAAGTGATTTTGACTAAAATCTGAGATTTTTTCTAAATCCAGCTGATCTCAGAAAATGTTCTTTGAAATCGTGAATAGAGTACAGTTAAAACAACTACATTTGTAGCTTTGACTATGTAGATG
>JAFUCL010000121.1 GCA_017459725.1 Solobacterium sp.
CGGCATCTTCAGGGATACCTGGACTGGCTGGTTTTGAGAAAGAAACTGAAGTACACGCTTGATATGAGAAAGTGGAAATCTGAAGCGTATATGACCACAATGATGGAACAGATTCCTTTCAGATGTAATGAAATCACCCGGATTCCATTACCTATCAATTTGTTTACTGCCTATGGAGAATATCATTATGGCATTTTCTCATTTATCAACTAATTCTTTGAAAAGAACGATACACAAATGCAATTCATGACATTTGTAAACGTTTATATAGAAAAAAGCCTGGTTCCCCGGGCATTGGTACTAGATAAGGAACTGATACAGTGTGAAGGCTGCGTAGATACACAGCAGTGTGATTCCCTGCCATCTGTACAGTTTTTCTGTTTTCAGAGCAGGCACACACAGCAGCAGCATAACGCCCAGCATGACCGGAATATCGACCAGCAGCGAGGAGTTGATGCCGAACAGGGTCTTTTCAGCCGGTACGGCAAACGGTGAGATGGTGATTGCAGCACCGCTGACCAGTACGATATTGAACAGGTTTGCACCGATGACATTGCCCAGTGACAGCGCACCGTGTCCCTTCATCAGGGATGTAATGGCTGTTACTAATTCAGGCAGTGATGTACCGAGGGCAACCATGGTAAGACCGATGACGGAATCCGGAACACCGAGAGCTGCCGCAATCAGTGTACCGTTGTTTACGAGCAGGTTCGCGCCGATGGCGATAACAGCAGCACCGACAACAAGCAGAGCAATTTCCTGCCACAGCTGCAGATTCTTGGGTGCTTCCTCTTCCTCTGCTTCCTCAGGTTCGGCATCACCGTTCATCATCTGTCTGACTGACAGGAACATGTAAACACCGAACATGATCAGGAAGAGAATACCTTCCCAGCGTTTGAATTCGCCCTGGGTATATGCAATGAAGGAATATACGATTGCTGCGATGAAGAAGGCTGCTGCCGGCAGCTGCAGAGTCTTTCTCTTTACTCTGCCGGGCATAACTGCGATCGTAAGCGCCGCAATCAATGAAGTGTTGCAGATGATGGAACCGATGGCATTGCCGTAGGAAATGCCGCTGTTGTGCTGTAATGCCGCCTGAGAGGATACCATTACCTCAGGCAGTGTGGTGCCGATGGATACAACCGTGGCGCCGATCAGAAGCTCCGGCAGATGGAAGCGGTGCGCAATACCTGTCGCGCCGTCCACAAACCAGTCGCCGCCTTTGATCAGCAGCACGAATCCCAGCAGAAACAATAATACTGGTACTAACATAGTCTCTCCCTTTCCGTTAAAAACACAGCCGTTCAGACTGTGTTTTATGTTTAAGCATGCACAGTCAACTGTTTGTGAGTCGGTGACCGTACACCCGGTTTCTAACTCAATAACCCGATATTAGCATAACCGGATATGATTGCCAAACGATTATTTATCGACCTCTCCGGATGTAGGATTATAGGTTCCTGCACCGCGCTTGGCACCGATGACATCCTCTTCCTTCAGCGTTACCCATTTGACGCCGATTCTGGTCTTGTATGCATATGCCAGGTGCAGCATACCGTCGCTGCTCTGCATCAGATACGGGTATTCATACTGACGGTTGTTGGATCTGTTCTCATCACCTACATAGCCTTCACCGCGCTCAATGTGACGGATCAGCGGGAATGTTTTGCCGCCGTCTTCGGAGAGAGCGATGGATACAGGACAGCGAAGTCCCGGCCATGCACCTTTGCTTGTATAGGAAGCAGGTGCACTGCTGTGGTTGTAGGCAATGGCGATTCTGCCGCTGGCAAGCTTCAGTGCGGAAATACTGGAGTTGTTGTTCGGCAGTACGGTCGGTACGGGATCGCTCCATGTATCACCGTAGTCAAAGGATTCGCTGCTGTAGATGAAATCAGCTTCTCTGGAACGCATGAAGGCAATCAGATGACCGTCCTCAAGCTCTACAACATTGGGATGCACACGGCCGTTGGAATGCGGCATATCAACTCTGCGCCATGTCCTGCCGGCATCATCGGAAATACGGAACGCACTCGGGTCACCGGAAAGACCGGCTGCGGAATCCGTGCAGATCCAGTTGCCGAAGATCCATCTGCCGTTGGAGAGAATCTGAATCGGCTGTCTTGCGAAGGTGCCTTCTTCCGGGAATACGGTTACCGGTTCAGACCACGTTCTGCCATCATCCGTACTGACCTGCTTCTTAACAACGGATGTGTACTGCATGTTATCCTTGCCGGGCTGTCTGCCGAGCTGGGATGTATACATAGCCCAGATTTCACCGTTGGGTGCGTTGAAGAGAGACGGGTTCTGGTCGGAGAAATCATTCTCATTGGAAATGTAGGAAGGTTCTTCCCACTTGTCTGCTCCCTTGGGCAGACGGCTGACAACGATGTTGATGTCCGCGCCTCCTTCAAAGCTTCCGGCAAACCAGCAGCACAGCATTGTGCCTTCCGCTGTTTCCAGCAGAGCCGGTGCATGCGCTGTCTTCCAGGGTCCCGGCGGCAGCATTGCCTCCGTCACATTCATTTCTTCATCGTAGTAGATCTGTCCGTCAGGGGTAAGACCTTTCAGTGTCTGTATGCTCATTCTGTTTACCTCTTATTCTGTGTACGTCAGCGTACCGTCGGCGTTTCTCGAATAGTGGCGGATAAAGTCCCAGGCAAAGCGGATCTGTCTGAGATCAACCGCATGCGGCATTCTCTTGGCAACCATCACCTGGTAGAGAGGCAGATGACCTTCATCCTGTGAATACCAGATATGGTGGATGAAGCGCTGGTCTTCTCCCTCATAGCAGGATGCGTCTGCCGTAAGACCTGTTTCATATTCATCACTGTACACAAACGGTGTAACCGGGATATTGTTGAAGTCTTTCCAGTAGTCGAAGGTCTGCAGCCAGATGTTGTCCGCATCTTTGATCGGCCATCCATTTACCCCCAGAGCATCCAGCAGACCGCTGTTCTGGATCAGCGGCATGCGGTATTTGTGATCTTTGTTCTTCTCGTCGGCCATTTCCTTGCAGTGGGAAGGCGCATTCAGCTCTTCCTCCGTATACGGTTTGCCGCCCATACCCAGTGCTCCGAAGGTGGATTTCGCATTCTTGAAGTAACCGAGATTCTGCGCATTGAAGGCAGCGCCGCCGGCAAATACTTCCGGATATGCACAGCACAGGGCATTGGTCATCATGGAGCCCATGGAGAAACCGGACGCATAGATTCTGGTTTCATCCACCGGATAGAGTTTCTTCATATGCTCAATCAAAGCCATGACGAAGGCAAAGTCACTCGGTTCATTCGGGTCATCCCAGCAGTTCCATCTCTTCATGGTGGAAGCTTTCGGATAAACAACAATGAAGCCATTGTCCTTCGCTACTCTGTGCCAGTCACTCTGTTCTGCACCGTAGAGCGGAATGCAGTTGCCGCCGTGGAAGTAGAAGAGAAGCGGAACTTTCTTATCGCTGTTCTTTACTTCTTCCGGTACATATTCAAACCATGTATGCGCGAAACCGTCGTTTACACCGAGGCTGGTGTCTTTGATGTGCGGAACAAAGCCCCACTCTGTGAAGTTTGTTCTTTCTTGGTAGGTTCCGTATGTATCGTTGCGCCATCTTCTGGCTTCGGAGAACATCATCTCCCATGCCTTACAGATTTCCTCTGTGCTGAGTCCTGCGCAGGAAACGAAGTGGCGGATGTTATTGTTTACACCGTTGGTGCAGACAGTTACGCCGTCTTTTTCTTCGCAGCATGCCGGTGTATTCACGCACTTCAGATATTCTTCGGCAGCTTTGTTTTCTTCATACAGCCAGGCAACCTGCGACTGCTTCACGCCTTCCGGAATGACATAGTCAGCCGGGTATCTGCCGATCATCATGGCCGCGCAGTCAATCGGATGCACGGCGCTGAGGGTTGTCAGCATCGCTGATCCTGCTTCATCCAGTGCAATGTAGAACATCATGCCGTTGAAGCCTGCTACACCGCCCTTGGACTTCGGCAGTGCCGCAAAGCATCTGACAAAGAAGGACATATCATCTTCCCTTGCCGGATCCTGGTTGTAGTTCCAGCCGCCCTCCACGGGATTCGGGAACAGAACAGTGAAGTGTCTGTCTTCTGCCAGGGCATCCAGACCGTAATTCTTCAGTGCTTCCTCAGCGCTTTCCTTGGAAGCATCACTTCTCAGTACAAACAGGACCTGTCCCTGCTTGGCATCCGGGCAGCCGCTCTTCGGTACATAGGAGTACATATCACGGTCAGCACCTTTTGCTGTGGATACGGAATTCTCTGCCGTTTTGAATTCATTGTTCGCACCGGCAACTTCTTCCAGAATCAGCTCTCCTCCGTACGGCGAGAACCGTTCAAGTTCATTCAGATCGTCTCTCATCTCTTATTCCTTTCCCAGTGATCCGTCACTGTTTCTTCTGTAGTCCTTGATTCTTGCCCAGCCGATCTCTGCATTGTGCAGATCAACTGCGTGCGGCATTCTTTCCACACAGATGAAGTGATACAGTGTTTCACCCTCGTCATTCTTCCAGGTCTGCTCCACAAAGCGTTCCCCGATCCGTTCACATGTATCGGAGGCATAGCCGGAAGGCGTTTCTTCACTGAGTGTCAGAACAAAGTCTTTTCTGCCGTTGAACTTAACCCAGCTCTCAATTGTTCCCGTCCAGCTGCTCTCAGCGGGATCTTTGACCGGATAAATTCCTTTGGTGAAACCGACACCGTCCAGCAGACCGACGAACTGTACGAGCGGCAGTCTGTAGTCATATGCGGCTTTCTTTGCATCGCTGAGCCTTCTGGTCGGACTTTCCGTATCGGATGATTCCGGCAGATCCTTGATCACGGAGCGCGGATTGTACATCAGCATTCCTCCCTTTGAACCGTCCAGTGTCTTCTGATATCCCCAGTTCGGGCCGTTCATGGCTACTGCGCCGGCAAATACATCCGGATATGAGCAGGCCAGTGCATTGGTGAACATGGAGCCCATGGAGAAGCCGGAAATATAGATTCTGCTTTCATCAATCGGGTGCACTGTCTTCATGTGCTCGATCAGCGCCATGATGTAGCTGACATCACTCGGCAGACGCGGATCATCCCAGACATTCCATCTCTCTTCAATGGCCGGGTTCGGATACACCACAATGAAGCCTTCCCTGTCCGCAATATCAGACCAGCCGCTCTGCTCTGCACCGTAGAGTGCCGTGCAGTTGATGCCGTGGAAGTAGAACAGCAGCGGAACCTTTTCGTCCGTGCCGCGCAGTCTTTCCGGAATGTATTCATACCAGGTATGTGCGAAACCGTTGTTCACACCGAGGGATTCATCCTTCACATGTGCCGTGTACCCCTTGGCACCGAAGTCAATGCGGGGCTGGTAGATGCCGAATACATCATTGCGCCATCTTCTGGTCACCGAGAACATGCCGTCCCAGGCCTGATCCAGCATCTCTGCACTGAGATGCTCTTCCGTGCAGTGCGTGATCACACAGTCAGCGCCTGCTTTTTCCGGTGTATTGACTTTGGTCAGGTATTCATATGCCTGTGCATTGCCGTCATAGACCCAGGCCGTCTGCTGGGCACCCTTGCCTGCAGGAATCGTGTAATCAGCCGGGAAGGTGCCGACCATGACCGCGGCCGCATCGAGGGGAGATTCAGCGGCCAGCGTCATGGCCATAGCAGAACTTTCCGGATCTGTGCCCAGGTAATTGATCATCCCGTTGAAGCCTGCCACACCGCCTTTGGATTTGGGCAGTGCTGCGAAGCATCTGACAAGATACTGAATGTCATTGTCTTTATCTGTTTCCTGTCTGTAATTCCAGCCGCTCTTCAGGGGATTGGGGAACAGCAGGATGAAGTGATATGTTTCAGCCAGCTGATTCAGATGGTATGTTTCCATCAGAGTGCGGGCGCTTTCTTCACTGTTGTCATTTCTGAGAACCATGAATACCTGGGCCTGTTTGGCATGCGGGCATCCGGTTTTCGGAATGTATGCATACATGTCACGGTCGGCGCCGATCACGGTATCCACGTTGTTTTCCGGATTCAGATTACCGTCGGTTGTGCCTTTGACATGCTCAAGAATCAGCTCACCGCCGTACGGTGAGAATTTAATCAGTTCACTGAAATTGTCTTTCATGTTATTCCTCCGTGATCTCTTCAACTGTTTTACTGCCGGCCGGTCTGCGGAAACGCTTCATAAACGCCCAGGCGGCACGGGATTCATCCCATACTGCGCCATGCGGCATATTCTTCATGACGGTCAGTCCCGCTCTGACACTGCCTTCTGTATTTCTGAATACACGGGTATGGAATCTGTTTCCTTCCATGTATCCTGCTTGTTCTGTGTAATGGTTTTCGCCGTTCCATACTTCTTCACTGCTTCTTTCGCAGTGATTGGCAGGGAGAATAATATCAAGTTCATCTTCACGGTCTGCGGAAGCTTTGGAATCACTGTCACCGACAATGATCCAGAACGGCATTTCGTATCCGCTTTCCGCAAAGGTATCCGCATAAATATATCTGTCTATCCGCATGGACATTGCCGGTCCGTTCCAGGGTGAAGCTGCCGCAAAGCATTCCGGGAAGGTGGATGCCTGCTGGGATGTGAAGACGGCACCATTGGAGAAACCGCTCAGATAGATGCGTTCGAGATCTGCTTTGTAGTTTTTTACAACCTGTGCGGCAATTTCCTTCAGGGAATCGCGGTCACGGTCAATCAGCCAGATGTTGTACGGGGAATCTGGGAATACGGTGATGAATTCCTTTGTCTCATCCGCCAGCACCTGCCAGCCGTTCTTTTCCGCAAAGACCCAGGACGGTTCGCCTCGGCCGTGGATACTGAAGACTACCGGCAGTCCCTTCGCTTCATCTTTGGTCATGCCTGCCGGAAGATATACAGTATAGGGATAGTCATTGCCGTTGGCCTGTGCGCAGTAATGTACGAACCGTTCGGATGAGGCATAGTCATTCTTTCCCAGATAGTTTCTTAACTGTCCGTCAGGGCTGTTCTTCCAGCGGAGTGTATGTCCGAAGAAAGTGTCCATAACGGTGTCTGATGAAGGCATGTCTGCACTGATGCGGATCTGCTGAGCGGGATTACCGCTGCAGCAGTGCACTTCCGTACAGATACCGCCGTAAGTAACCTGGGCTTCCGTGTCCGTATGCGCGCATGTTTCAAAGTATTTACGTGTTTCCGGATCAACGGTTCCGCTCAGCCATACAGCTGAAGGAATCTCACGGTTGGTGCAGGCATAGTCATGTGGTTTCCGCACAAACCAGTGCGCTGCTTCTTCATCCGCATGTGAATAATCCGTAATTTTTCCGTTATGCAGAAGGGATGCCGCAAAGAAGCCCGGGTGTGCGGTCAGCACATTGGCCGCATAATCAGCTCCCTCTTCATAACCGGCAAGATAAATCATGGTTTCCCACAGCCAGAGCACGCCGTCTCTGCCGGGAATGGATACGCCGCCGGGGGCGCGGAAATCATTTTTGTGCACATCATAGAAATCGGGAATCCAGGACACATCCATATCCCGGTATCCGTTCTCAGTGACCGGAACAATCAGTACGGCCGCATGCTGTTCCGCTGTATTCTTCCAGCCGGACAGTTCCGCATATTCAGCTGCTTTCTCCGGGCTTTCTGCGTATGCGGCAGGTGCGCACAGGAAGATTGTTTCCGTGCAGTCCCAGGCAGCTTTGGTGGATATATACGAGTAATAATCTTTCATAGTATCCGGTCTCCTTTTTTTACTTTGAATAAATGCCGTAAATACCGGCTGTTAAGCTCCTGTATCTACGGCATTTACTGTTTATGATCCGATTTTGATTAAGCGAAGAATGCTACAGCGAGACCGCAGGTAACAAGCATCTGCAGAATCCACTGCGGGATGACATACTTCCAGAATTCAGGAAGCTTGTACTTACCCATACCCATAGCGAGTGCAGGCAGACCATCAATCGGCATGAAGTAGTTGATCCAGGCAGCCTTTGTGCAGGCGAGAGCCAGCGGAACCGGGCTGTAGCCGAGCTTCATGCACAGTGCGATACCGATCGGTGCGAAGATGAACAGGGAACCGAAGGAAGCGCCCGTGAAGGTAGCCATAATACTGGTGAGCAGTGCGAAGACAAGTACGAGTACGAACAGACTTGGGTTTGCGCCGAGCAGGCCGGCGATGGAGTCGCCGATCAGGGCGGACAGACCGCAGTTGCCCATAACTGCCGCAACACCGATGACACCAGCCATCATGATGCATACAGGAGAGAACATGTTGTTGAGGAGTTCCTTGAAGTTAATAATTCCGCAGGCAAGGAATATACCGGAGATCAGCAGCGGAATGCCGTAGCCGATTTCGCCCGGGAACTTGGACAGGAAGATCATGGAAATGATCATTACGATATAACCGGCATAGACGATCTTTTCCTGTGTATCAGACAGTGTCTTGACAAATTCCTTCTTCTCACCGAGTTCGTCCTTGTTTTCAGCGATGGAATCGCTGATGTCGCGGTCAGGCAGAAGCTTGTGTGCGAAGATTGCCCAAACCAGGAATACAACAGACCAGATAATATTCATGATGACAAATTTTGTCATACTGACTTCAGCTGTGAAGCCCTGGCCTTCGCAGAGGGAAGAGATAACACCCGCAAAGATAGCAACACCTGTCGGCAGCCAGCCGGAAGCACCGGTTGCGAGAGCTGCAGGCAGCAGGATTCTGGAGGTGGGGAGTTCCTTGTTATACGGGATTGTTGCGATCAGGGTGATTACGAGTACGTAGTAAGCAGTACCTGTAATGAAGTTGCCTACTGCCATGATGGCGAGGAGCAGGAGAATGAAGCCCTTGATGCCGCCCTTCTTGGCAACACCGGCAAGGAAGTTCTCCATCGTGTGAATGAATGTTGTTTTCTGCAGAGCAGCCATCGTAGCCATGAAGCCCATGATCATGATGACGTTCTTGTCTACGAAACCGCTGAACGCAGTAGCGACATCAGCCTGGTTTGTAACAACAAGCAGTGCGCATGCGAGCAGTGCCGGAGCACCGAACGGAAGTTTGTCGCTGATAATGACAGCGATCATCAGGATAACGATAGCCAGTGTGATTATCATGTTTAAAGTCATGTTTTCTCTCCTTTCGATAATCAACAGTGTTTGGTTCCGGATATGACTCCGGCAGTCGGTGAAACGATAAACTTCAACATCCCCTTATTGAAGTAATATCCTATCTGGTTGCGGCCATGCGCAGGGCATAGTCGATGGCGTTGACAAGGCTCAGCTCATTGCTTTCACCTTTGCCGGCGTGGTAGAAGTCTGTGCCGTGGTCCACGGAAGTGCGGATAATCGGCAGACCGAGAGTGATATTCACACCTTCAACAGCCTTCCATGCCTGCTTTTCACGGTCGTAGACAAAGCCGATCGTCTTGGTCGGGATATGTCCCTGGTCGTGATACATACAGACAGTGATGTCATACCAGCCGCCCAGCATCTGGGAGAAGGCACTGTCCGGGGGTAACGGACCGATGGCGTTGATGCCCTTCTCCTTGGCTGCGTTAATAGCCGGGATGATTTCATCGATTTCCTCTGTGCCGAAGAGTCCGTTTTCACCGGCATGCGGGTTCAGTCCGCAGACACCTACTTTCGGATCTTCAATGCCCAGATCACGGCATGTCTTCCATGCCAGCTCAATGACTTCGAGGACTCTGTCCTTTTTGACTCTGTCGCATGCTTCACGCAGGGATACGTGGGTGGAAACATGGACAACGCGGAAGTCATGGTGAGCAAGCATCATGGTGTATTTCTTTGTGTTTGTATAGGTTGCGTAGATCTCGGTGTGGCCGTCGAAGTGTTTGCCTTCATCTGCCAGGGCCAGGTTCATCGCTTCCTTGTTCAGGGCATTGGTTACCGTGGCATCGATTTCCTTGTTCATAGCAAGCTCAATGACTTTACGCACGGATTCAAACGCCGCTCTGCCGCCTTCCTTACTGACGGTGCCGAGTTTGAATTCCTTTACGTCCTTGATCAGATCCAGGTGGTAGACGTCGATGGTGCCGTATTCGAACTTTGCGTCTTTGACATCCGTTACCGGATTGATCTTTATTTCGGGATGATGGACAAAGTGTTTTGCCTGTTCGAGCATCTTTGCATCACCGACAACCAGCGGGCGGCATCTGTCATAGATGGATGCATCGCTGAGTGCCTTGACGGTGATCTCAGGACCGCTGCCGGCAGGATCGCCCATGGTGATTCCAACGATTGGTCTGTTCATCAGCACATCCCCTTTTCTTTGTTTTCAGCGAGCACTTTCTTCAGTGCTTCATAGCCTTCTTCGCTGAGACCGTTGAACGGAGCTCTGCATTCACCGACCGGATAACCCAGCAGGTTGACGGCTTTCTTGACAACCGTGTTCGGGTTGCCGAATTTGAAGACGGCTCTGAAGGAAGCAATGCTGTTCTGTACGGTTTCTGCTTCTTCCAGATTTCCTTCCGTGAACAGGTCATAGATGGAAGCCATGACATGCGGATATACATTTGCACATCCGGCGATGGCACCCTGTCCGCCGTACTTCAGGGAATCGAGAATCAGACTGTCGTTGCCGGACATTACTGCGAAGTCGGGGCGTTCCTTACGGATGTCGATGTATGCCTTCAGGTTTTCCCAGTCACCGCTGGAATCCTTGGCACCGACGATATTCGGAATCTGGGCAAGTCTTCTGACCGTTTCCGGTTCCAGGGCATTGCCGGTTCTTGCCGGAATGTTGTAGAGCAGGATCGGCATGTCAACCGCTTCCGCGACTGTCTTATAGTGCCGGTAGAGCTCTTCCTGGCTTGCCTTGGCAAAGGACGGTGTGATGATGCTCAGAACATCGGCGCCGAGTTCCTTGGCCATCAGGGACTGTGCAATCGTCTCCTTGGTGGAGATACAGCCGGTTCCTGCATATACAGGCACACGGTGGTTTACATGTTCAATCGTTGTTTTGAGAACGGCTCTCTTTTCCTCGAAGTTCAGGATGTAGCCTTCACCGTTTGTACCGAACGGGAAGATGCCGTCGATACCTGCTTCGATCTGTCTGTCAATCTGCTTCTTCAGCTCTTCGTGGTTGATTGTTTCATCCTCGTTGAACGGTGTGCAGATCGGTACGATAATTCCCTTGATTTCAACCATTACTTCAGTACCTCCTGGTATATCTTCCGGGCGTCTTCCGGAGTGACTTCACGCATGTTGTTCACAAGCAGTCTCTGTACGCTCATGCCTGCTTCGACAAGGCTGTCAAGATCAGCCGGATCAACCCCGAACTGTTTCAGATCGGTCGGGATTTCCAAATGTTTGACGATGCGCTCCATCCAGGCAATCAGTGCCTGAGATTTTTCTTCCGGTGTGTTCAGCGTTTCTTCACCGTGGTAAGCACGGTCCCAGGCTTCCACGAACTTCTCACGGCATGCCGGTTCGTTGAACTTCATGACCGGAATCAGCAGCATTGCATTGGAAACACCGTGGGCAATGTGGTATTTGCCGCCGAGCGGATAGCTCAGGGCATGCACGGCTGTGGTTCCGGAAGCGGTGATGGCTGCCCCGGCGTAGAAGGCCGCAATCTGCATTCTGTTCTTTTCATTAAGAGCGGAAGGGTCATCGCATGCCTTTTCGATGCTGTTCATGATGAGGTCGAAGGCCTCAAGTGCGAACATATCGCTGAAGGGATTTGATTTGTTGGATGTATAGCACTCAATGGCATGGCACAGGGCATCCACACCGGTTGCGGCTGCGATACTGCGCGGAAGATTGCGGATCAGCTCAGCATCCAGGATGACGAAGTCTGCGATCAGATTGTCATTGACAATGCCGATCTTCAGTTCTCTCTCCGGTACACCGACGATCGCATTCGGTGTGCACTCAGCGCCCGTTCCCGCGGTGGTGGGAATCATAATGACCGGCACACACTTTCTTGCCTGCAGGGGATCATCGAGAAGGTCTTTCACACCGTACTCATCGGTGACCAGGACGCTGGCAAGCTTTGCCGCATCCATGACGGAACCGCCGCCGCAGGCTACGATCACATCGCATCCGGTTGTCTTGAACTGGTCAATGACAGCCTGTACGGCCATATAAGTAGGTTCAGCAGGCAGGTCATCGAAGATCTCATACGGAAGGCCCGTATCCTCGATTCTCTTCTCAACGAGATCAAACAGACCGAGTTTTCTGAGACTCTTATCGGTGAATGCCGCAATCTTGGTAAATCCGTTGGCATGAATAATTCCAGGGATCCGGTTGAGTGAATCTTTGCCGCTGTATACTGCTTTCGGCATTTTCAGACTGTATTTATCCAGACTCATATATGTGCTCCTGTTCTTTCCTTCAGATATGCTTCAATGTCGTTCAGTTCGCTTTCCTTGCCGAAGCCGCCCGACTTTGTGATCAGATAATGGGGTTCACCCTGCCAGCTGTACTCAGCCAGGACAATACCCGGGGATACTTCGGTGATCGGCTGCAGTCTGCCGATGCCGAGCTCCCGTATAAATCCCAGGAGTGTATCGCCGCCGATGATCATGATCGTGCGCCCGCTGTCCCTGAGCAGGAACTGCTTAGCAAGCTTTCCCATTGACGCCGCAATGCGCTGGGCAAGCTCATCCGGGGTCAGGTTTGTCTGCTTCATCGGTGAGAGCGTATCCACAACGGCAATCTCCGTATCCGCTTCCTTCAGGAAGTTTTCCGCGAAGGTGCTGATATCGGTTTCCGTCCAGTTGTTTTCGGCAATGCTGTCCATCGGCACATGTCTGCGCAGGGCGCCGTTTTCTTCGGCCACTTCCAGCTGTCTGCAGGTAATGGCGTTGAGGGAACCGGAGAGCACCAGAAGCCGGCTGCTCAGTCTGGCATTTGCCGCACTGATATCGACACCCGACTGCCGAGGGAATGTCTCCAGGAACCCGGAACATCCAGCAAAGATATGTTCAGAACCGCTCAGCACAAGCTCGGCGGCAAGTCTGCGCATATCCTCATCCGTTTCACAGTCATGCACGATGATTCCTACATCCGCTTCACCGGTATATGCAGGAATGCTGCTCTGCTGCATAATCAGCGCTGTAACACTGCTCTCCGTTACGGGATTGATCACATCCTGTGCGAAGATGCTTTCCGCCAGCGGTTTGCCGTTGACATAATGGATGCCGTTTCTGGTGACTCTGTTCATCTTCGGCCAGGCCGGGACAAAATGCAGTGTCTTTTCACCGGAGGCATCCAGCAGTGCGGAGAGTTCAGCACCGACATTGCCGCGCAGACCGGAATCCGTCTTCTTGTACACTCTGGCGATGCCGAGCTTCTTTGCTTCGCTCACCAGGGTATGAATACGGCGGTATGCTTCAGCGGGATCAATGTGCCTGCTTTCTGTGTCAACCACCAGTACATCCGCTTCACTGTTATCCGTATATGCTTGTGTGTAATCGGAAACAATCACAACCTTATCGCCTTTGTTTGTGAACTGTACGCCCGCATCAAGGGCACCGGTGAGATCGTCCGCGAGAATCAATAATCTTGTCATTTCCACCATCTCTTGATTCAAATTTACCGATGTAAGCACTTTCAGACCACAAAACACCAGCAAAAAACGTTTCTGTTTGAAACGCTTTTCTGTTGACTTTACGTTTTTAAGCAATTATTGTTTCAATATGGAACAGTTTATAGAAATAGCAGAAACAATTCGCATCCTCGCCATTGCCCCGTATGAAGGCATGCGTTCATTGATTGAAAAGACCGCGCGTTCCTACCCGGAAGTGCAGCTGACAGCGTTCACCGGCAACCTGGATGAAGGCGTCAGACTGGCGCAGGAGAACTTTCATGCAAACTACGACGTGATCATTTCACGCGGCGGTACAGCAGGTCTGCTGCGGGAACAGGTGGATATCCCGGTAATCGAGGTTCCCATCGGCATGCTGGATATCCTGAAGGCAATCCGGCTCAGCGACGGTATGGGAGGAAAGAAAGCTGTCGTCGGTTTTGCCAGCATTACCGGCAACGCTTCTACACTGAGAGATCTGCTGCAGCTGGATATCGATATCTATACGATCCAGGAAGCTGCGGGTGCCGCGGATGTCATGATGAAGCTGCGGGAGGAAAACTATTCAACCGTGATCTGCGACGTGATTTCCTCAGCCGCTGCCAGGGATGCCGACCTGCCAGCTATTCTGATTACATCCGGCACAGAATCCATCCGCGAAGCCATCGACAACGCCATCAACGAGACAAACGCACGCCGCAGTCTGATTGCTGAAAACCGCTTTCTGCGCACTATCCTGCGCGAACACTCCGGACATACCGCTGTATTCACCGAAGACGGCACGCTGTATTTTTCTTCCGTGGAAGCGGATGATGCAATCATCGGTATTCTGCGGGAACTTCTTGAGGATGTCAGAAACGGTGTTTCCTCGCGTTATATGAAGACACTGAACGGATATCTGTATACCATCAAGGCTTCGCAGATCCGCACCAGCAAGAATGCCCTGGTTGCGTATTACTTTGATCGCTCCAAAGCCGGCGGCTTCAGCCGGACTTCCGGTATTGCCTATTATTCCAGAAGTGAACTGGAAGAAGAATTCCTGAATGCATTCTCCAGACTTTCGGATCATGCCGAAACCCTGAATGCGGTCATCTCCGCACTGCAGGAAAGCCCGGCACCGGTCGTTATACTCGGCGCCTACGGCACCGGCCGCACGGAGACTGCCAACATGATCTACCTGCGCAGCCGCAACAGCCGCCATTCCCTCATTGAAATCGACTGTGAAATGCTGAATGAGCGCAGCCGTGACTTCCTGCTCAACAGCCAGAGATCACCGCTCTGCGCTTCCGGCAATACCCTGCACTTCAAGAATCTCGAAGCGAACAATTCAAGATTCATGAAGGAACTGTTCTTCACCCTGACACATATGAATGTATGCGACAACAATACTGTTATATTCTCGTGTGATCCGAAAGCAAGAGGCATGGCCGAACACCTGAATTACCTGAAGGATAAATACCAGTGTCTGGAAATCGAACTGCAGCCGCTCAAGGACAACCTTGAAAACATACCGGCCATTGCCAGTCTGTATCTGAGCCATCTCAGTGCAACCCGGTCGGTCAGTATTCTGCGCATTGATCCGGCTGCCATGGATCTGCTCTCCGCATACACCTGGCCCGGCAACTATACCCAGTTCGAACGGATCCTGACACAGCTGTCACTGACTTCCAACGACCATCTGATTCATGCCGGAGCCGTGCGTGATCTGCTTATGCTGGAACAGTACAGCTTTGAGGAAGCCGGCGGTGTTTCGGATGAGATCAACCTGCACAGATCCCTCAGTGATATTTCCAGTGAAATCATTGACCGCACCCTGAAGGAATGCGGCGGCAACAAAGCCAAGGCCGCAAGAAAACTCGGCATCTCCCGCACCACCCTCTGGCGTATGGGTAAATAAAGAAAGAGGACATGCATTATGACAAAATGGATACCATCCTGGCATTCCGTACCGATCAACTTCCACCAGGGCATCGGAACTCTGCACAATACCGTCCAGAGATCCACCCATGTGAACAACCTGAATGGCAGTAAAATCAGACTGCGCTTCAACAACCGGTACAGCACCGATGAAATGCATATTGAGCATGTATCCGCAGCAACGAGAAACCGGATCACCGGAAAGCTTTCCGCCCCCGTCGATGTCCTGCTCAACGGAAACAGGAAGATCGTTCTGGCACCGGATGCCGATCCGTACAGTGATGAAACCGCACTGGCTGTCACAGCTGATGATGACATTGTCGTAACCCTGTATTTCTCGGAAGAAACAGTCATACGGTCCGTATGTCTCACATATGCAAAAGAGACCTGGCAGCCCTTCCACTATACCGGCAGTGATGATGATCCCGATAACCTTGTCCTGATTTCCGAAGCCAAAGCCGCACCCGGTCTTGGCAGTGATCAGAATCCGAATGCCTTCGCAGCCGGCATATCCGAAATCGCAGTACTGTGCGAAGATGACACAAAACTGATTGCCGTATTCGGTGACTCCATCACCCATATGTCCTATTATGCCGACCCGCTCACCCTGGCACTGTACAAAAGATTTCCGGGGAAATGCGCGGTTATCAACGGCGGCATCTCCGGCAACCAGATTTCCAGAGACCATATGAATGTGCCGATTCCGGGCGGCGGGGCAAGATTCGGTTCAGCCGGCAGAGACCGCATTGAAAAGGATCTCTACGACGGTCTGTGTCCGGATATTGTCTTTATTCTGGAAGGTGCCAATGACACCTCCGCGTCCATGATTGCCGGCGAACCTTCACCCACAGCTGCGGAAATATACGAAGCTCTCTGCAGTGCGGTCAGCACCGCAAAGAAGCACGGCAGCACCGTCTATGTCAGCACCGTCACGCCGACCGGATACTTCAATATGCCCTGGAAAGCACCGTCCGAAGAAATACGCACTGAATACAACCGTCTGATCAGAGAAGGCGGCAGCTGGGACGATATGATCGATCTGGATATGATCATGCGTGATCCGGATGATCCCGGCAGAATCCAGGAAGGCATGCATCTGGGAGATTATCTGCATCCCGGGCCTCTCGGCGGGAAGAAAATGGCTGAAGCCATATTCAACAAGTGGTTTAAGTAAAAAATGCTGCGGTTCAGTACATTGACCTCAGTATTTTACAGTATTCTAAGCGGATGCCAGCGCAGACAGTCACCGGAAGCCAGACTGTAGCGGATGCCTCTCTTCTTTCCGCGTATACTGTCATGGAATCTTGCTTCCCCATGGCAGTGCGCATAGACAACCTGCTCGGCACCGTATTCCGAAGCCATCTTCGTGAAGATGCTGCTGCGTTCCATGATATTGGTCGGCGGATAATGCAGAAACATGATGAACTTTGCATATCCGTCTTTTTTTGCGGCTTCGAAGGAAATGCGCAGTCTCTCCGCTTCCCTTTCCACCAGCATTGCCGCATGTTCCGGGGTATCCTTTCCTTCGTAGCAGTAGCCCTTGGTGCCGACCAGAGCATAGTCTTCATACGTATAATAGTTGTTCTGCAGAAAGAACAGACGGCCTTCATACAGTTTGTTCAGCTGCTCGGTTTTGCGTGCCTCCCAGAACATATCATGATTGCCTCTGAGAAGGATCTTGCGTCCGGGCAGATTCTCTATGTATTTCAGATCCAGTTCACAGTCAGCCAGTTTCTTTCCCCAGCTGTGATCGCCGAGCAGCACAAGCGTATCTTCCTCACGGACCGTATTCAGGCAGTTTTCCCTGAACTTCCTCTCATGATCGATCCAGACTTTGCCCATTGTCTGCATCGGCACTTTCACTTCCGACTGAAACGAAAGATGCAGATCACCGATTGCATACAAAGCCATATCTACGCCTCCTGTCTTGTTAAGTTCTTCATCCAGTTGAACCGGTTGATCTTGACCACAGCCACGAAGCATTTCAGAATCTGATCACACTTCAGACACAGGAAGACAAACCATGCCGGCATACCGAGATAATAGGAAAGCACGGCGGAGGGAATGACGACAAGGAACACAAAGACCGTGTCATTCCTGAAAACAAAAGATATATCCCCGCCTGCTTTGACGAGACCCGCAAGACACGCCGCCTGATAGCAGGTTCCGATAATCGTAAAGGAAAGCACGTTGATGAACTGTCCGGATACAATCCTTGCCGCTTCACTGACACTGTACAGCGAAATAAACGGATCCCGCAGTCCCCTGACAAGCAGACCGGAGAAGATGCCGACAAACAGGAAGATGACCTGCACCGTCCTTGCATACTCCTTCATCAGTTCGTATTTACCGGCACCGACGGTCTTTCCGGTAATGATGCCTACTGCCGCGGACATACCGGTCATGCCGACATATACCAGATTATTCATCATACCGGTGATACTGACAGCAGCCAGCACTTCCTCACTGTAGAAGCCCATGATCTTTGTATTGGCCAGCATATTCACCGACCAGACAACGTTTCCACCGATAATGGGCAGACCGTATTTCACAAAATCTTTCAGAAGTTCCCTGTCCGTATGCAGGAAATCCCTGTATTTCATATCAAGCTTGCGATCAACAAAGAACACATATCCCGTGCCCGCCAGCATCTCAAATATTCTGGAGATCAGCGTTGCCACGGCAGCACCGCGCACTCCCATGGCCAGCATACCGAGTTTTCCGAAGATCAGGATATAGTTCAGCGACACATTCACGGCCAGTGTCATAAACGATATATACATACCGACTTTGGCTGTCTCCACACTGCGCATGGAGGTGATCATGATCTGCGCAACACTGAAGAACAGATAACTGAAACCCACGATTGTCAGGTATGAAACACCTTCACGCAGCACCCCGGAGGATGCCGAGAACACGCCGATGATCTGCGCCGGGAACAGTTCCACCAGCAGTGTCATGACAATACCGACGAGGATGGAAAGTCTCGTGCCGATTGAAACAACTTTGCGGATGCTTGCTGTATCCTTCTTTCCCCAGTACTGTGCCGCAAGAACAAGCACGGCACCGTCTATGCCGCCCACAAACATCTGCAGCACCGTCTGCATCTGTCCGCCTACATATACACCGGATACCGCCGCATCTCCAAGCGACCCGATCATCAGATTGTCCGCAAAGTTAACGGCAAAGGTAATCATATTCTGCAGGGCAATCGGTATTGCCAGTGCTACAAGATCCCGGTAAAACGATTTGTCTTTGGTCAGCCAGACTGTCATTTGGTATGCCTCCTGATGTTTGGATTTACGGATTGTGTGTCAGTTCTTCTTCAGATAAAAGAGATAAATGCCCCCTGCGAAAAGACCCGCTCCGCCGATCAGGTTGCCGATGGTAACGGGAATCAGATTCTTCAGAATCATCGCTCCCCAGGACAGCGCCGGTGCTTCAATGCCGTAGAGACCTGCCGCAAAGATTCCTTCCGGAATAAAGAACATGTTGGCAATGCAGTGTTCAAACCCGCACAGTACAAACAGCGCAGTAGGAAGATACAGCCCGATAATGCGTCCGGCCTGCTCTTCAGCGCACAGACCCACAAACACTGCCGTGCAGACCAGGATATTGCAGAGAACACCCTTGATCAAAGCGTCCCCAAGACTAAGCGAACACTTCGCAGATGCCGTGGCCACAGCAGAATTCACCAGCTCCGGCGCAAACAGCACATGACCGTAGACGGCCATCGCTGCCACAAACAGACTGCCAACCAGGTTGCCGAGATATACAAAGCACCAGTTTTTCAGAACACCCTTCCAGGATGCTTTGCCGGTCAATGCGGAAAGCGTCATCAGATTATTGCCCGTGAACAGCTCCGCACCGGTAATCACAACCATCAGAAGCCCGATCGGGAAGAACAGGCATCCGACTGCTTTGGACAAAGATACCGGACTCAGTGAAAAAGATACTATCTGGCTTCCGAGTGCTCCGAAGGCAATGAATGCGCCTGCGAATATACCGCCCACAAACATTCTTAACGTGGACATCTCTGCTTTGGCTCTGCCGGTTTCCGTATATGCTTCAGCTGTTTGTTTTCCTGATTTCACCATCGTGTGCTCCTTTCACCGCATACAGAATATATGCAGGTATTTCTTCAGAATGTAATCCTCGGCAGCAGATTGAACACATATTCCGTGATGTCACTGTACCGGTGATAGCCGTCCTTCTTCACAAACCAGGCAAGATTTCCGTTTTCTTCCGCCGGAGTGAACAAAGGATCATGCAGGCTGTACATTCCTTCAATCATCGGTGAGAGATTCGGATATGCAATATCCTCACTGCCCGTCATCGCATAGATGAAATAGTCTTCCGGCTTCATACCCTGGCCGGCAATCTCATCACGCATAAGTTTTACTGTTTCTTCTGTTTTACTGCTGCCGCCGGCCCTCTCAATCCCCCAGTAATCACCGCTCATCGGTGCATAATACCGGAAGTACGCAGCCGCATGTGTAAGTATATTCCAGGTTGTAACGGAACCCATCGAGAAACCCGAAACCAGCCGGTGATCCCTTGCTTTGATCAGGCTTCCGGCATCCGTGCCTTCCGCCCATGTGGAATAGGTTCCTTCCACCGCCGGCAGAATCTCCTGCGTCAGCTCTTTCCAGAACTGTGCCGTATATCTGTCCAAATAGCCGATCTTGACCGGGAATTCCATTTTCTTCAGCTCACTTCTGTCTTCCGGACAGAAAGTCGGTGTCAGCACCAGCACCGGCTTCATCAGTCCGTCCGCAATCATATGATCAAAAATATTCTTCAGATCCGTCGGTTTGCCGTCACCGTCATAGTAGGATTCAGGCGTTCCATCACCGCCGTGAATCAGACAGACAAGATCATATTTCTCTGCCGGATCATATCCGTATGGTACATAAACCAATGCATATTTATGCTGCAGCTTCGAAGAGTCTTCATAGTCCGCAGTCGTATATTCCACTTTTTCAAGTTTTCCCTGCTTTTCCGCTTCCTGACGATAGGATGCAGGGATTTCCTTCAGTTCTCTGATCAGTTCAATTCTGCTCATATACAGCACCTCTTTTCTGAAATCATTATAAAAAAAATCCGGAGTCTCTGCGACCCCGGAGAGGATTATCTGCGTCTGTAGCCGGTATACATTGTCATAACAAAGCAGAATACCGTTGCCCACGCAAACAGCTTGTGCATTTCCATCTGTCTGTCCTCCTGATGTTAGCTATTTCTAACTAATAATAGCACACCTGTACGGCATAAAAAAGGTCACCTCCGGTGACCGTTGAATTTGAGCAGATGCGAAAGTGTCTGCTCATTTTATACTAAGAGTATGATTGATATCGATCTCTACACAGATTATCCATACTATGGAGCGTATACTGTTGATGACTTGTC
>JAFUCL010000122.1 GCA_017459725.1 Solobacterium sp.
ACCGAAGTACGCTTCCGCCATGCCGCCGGCAATCGCCGCAATCGTATCACTGTCACCGCCGATGGATCCCGCATTCCGGATGGTATCCTCAAAGTCCTTCCCTTCAAAGAAGGCTTCGAAGGCCTGCGGTACGGAACCCTGACAGGATACATCGAATGAATATGTATCCCGGATCTCATCCAGGGTGAAGTCAACCGGATAGTAATTCTCCGTGATGTATGTTCTGATTTCATCCATGGAAGAACCTGTCTTTGCCATGAATACCGCCGATGCCACTGCCTCAGCCGCCTTCACGCTTTCCGGATGGTCATGGGTAACTTCCGTAACAATACGGGCAAGGAGCTTTGCTTCTTCAATAGTGTCTGCCGCATAGCCGCAGCCGCTGACCCGCATTGCCGCACCGTTTCCCCAGCTGTGATACGGTTCGGGATTCTCAGACGCAATCCACCTTCTGAACGCACCGCCGTATCCTGCATACGGATACAGCCTGCTGAGTCTCTGCATACTCACAACTGCTGCCTGTGCCAGTTTTGCCGGATCCTTGCCGCTTTCCATTAATGCTTCGCATACGGCCAGGCTCATGACCGTATCATCGGTAAATGAGCAGTGTTTATGGAATAAGCGGAAGTCTTTCTTCTTGTAATTGTTTCCTTCAAATCGGGAACCGGAGATATCTCCTGCAGGTGCACCGATCATAGCTCTTCCTCCTGTACATCACCATTATCGCACCCGTCCATACAAAAAACACGTCATGTTCAACGATGCAGTTGGCAGGTCACGAAAAGGCATAGATACCGTCGTATTTTTCCCCATAGACTTCATTTACGTCTACCGGAAGTGGAAGACGACAGATCAGTTTGTTGATAAACGGAATCTTTTCTGCCATAAGGTCCATATATGCCCTGTGCTTCCTATACATCCCTTCAACCTGGTACTTCAGACTTTTCAGATATACCAGCCAGTCGATATATCCCTGGATATGCCGCACCGATATTCCGTGTCGGCTCCGCCACTCTTTCTTCAGTTCACTGTGCAGCTCATTGACTTCGGAAAGACTGTTTCCACTCTCAGTTGTGAAGATCAATCTGTCTTTTTCATCTGCCGGTATCAGATCGGACGAACGGTTTGTTTTTTTGATATAGCCGCGTAACTGGGCGCTGTAATCGCCGATGATACGTGCTTTTTTATCGATGAACTCATCGTATTGCATATAAGTGCTCTCTCGCTCTCCGCCACAGTTCGCTGCTTTAAAAATGATATTGTCATCCTCATCCATCGCTGTATATATGCATAGCTGCGGTTCCTTATTCTCTGTCTTCGTCTTATGGATCGGACGTTTATGCTTTCCCCGCCGTTTACTTTTACGGACCATATTTCCGGGCTTGGTTCCTTTGAAACTGATCGGCAGGAAAGTGCAATCCATCTCCACGTCACCCTTTAGAAGAACATCCCTCTGCACCTTCTCCGCCGCTTTATAAAGCTTCTGCCTCATGTTAAAGCAGGTCGTTTTGGACTTATGGATTGTGTATGCCTCTTCCACTAGCGTCAGGCCCTTTATTTCACAGTCAATAAAGGCCGACCATGTTTCAAAGTCGGTATTTGATGCATAAAACATAGTCCCTGTTGTAGAAGAAAATGTTCTTCCGCAGTTCTTGCACTCAAACCGCTGTGTTTTATTGTTATATCCATATTTGATGATTTTTTTCGATCCGCAACGAGCGCATCTCTTCACAGATCTGTTCAGGTTTTCCGCATTAGCGGTTCCCTCTACTCCCGGACATATTTCATGGAGAACATAGTCCCGTATCATCTCTACCTCAACAGGCGCAAGTTTTTCAAGAAAATCTCTTTTTATCATCGCTCTATGACCACCTTCTGCGATCATAGTAGTACTGTTGTTTCATTTCACTGTACATCATCTTGTACTGCCCACTACATCGTTGAACAGCACCAAAAAAACGCTCACCGCACAGGGAAAGCACATGTTTCCGGCGAAAAGTACAGGCACAGCATCGGTGTCGTGTTTTTTGCATGTTCACAGATGATAATGACAGGAAAAGGAGGAACAGACATGCCGGCAGTATCAAGCTCCATTCTGGGAGATGCAAATCTCCTCAATCTCAGGTCAATCAGTCAAAATGAAATCAGACCGGAAGTACCGCGTTTGATGATGGATGGTGAACAGATCATCCAGGCGTTCAAGACAGTGCGTGACCAGGTGATCTTCACCGACCGCAGAATCTTCGTTGTCAATGTACAGGGAATTACGGGAAAGAAGATCTCGTATTTCACATACCCGTATTCCAAGGTTATCTATTACGGGATTGAAACGGCAGGTGTGCTGGATGTCGACAGTGAACTGGTGCTTGCCTTTGCCAACGGTGCAAAGCTGCAGTTTGATTTCCAGACCACCGTGGATATCAGACGTCTGAGCCAGGTGATCTCACACTACATTCTCTAGAAACAGCATGGACCGGGATATTCCCGGTCCTGTTTGTTCAGCATGTGAAGGAGGTTTCCCTGTTACCCGTATAAAACTTCTGTCCGGTCAATTATACGCAAAGAAAAACACCGCATTCAGCGGTGCTTCAGTGTCTGCTCTGCCAGAGACCTGTAATAATCAATGCAATGACGAATCCGACCGGTCCGCCGATCAGGAAACCCAGCAGAATAAACATTGCCTGTCCGAACAGTTTCATATTCCTATCCTCCGCATCACTATCTTCCGCGTATAAGCTCAATGATGATGACAACCATAGCCCCGACGGGACCGGTGAAGATCCACACCAATGATAACAATAAAGCAAATCTTCCAAGACGCATGATCACACCTCCTGTACTGTTTTACCCGGATACTTCTCCTCAAATCTTCTCAGGATACTGAGCAGGGTTTCATCCAGATAGCTTTCTGCCTGTTTCCTGATGTCTGCGGGAACACCGAAGTACGCTTCCGCCATGCCGCCGGCAATCGCCGCAATCGTATCACTGTCACCGCCGATGGATCCCGCATTCCGGATGGTATCCTCAAAGTCCTTCCCTTCAAAGAAGGCTTCGAAGGCCTGCGGTACGGAACCCTGACAGGATACATCGAATGAATATGTATCCCGGATCTCATCCAGGGTGAAGTCAACCGGATAGTAATTCTCCGTGATGTATGTTCTGATTTCATCCATGGAAGAACCTGTCTTTGCCATGAATACCGCCGATGCCACTGCCTCAGCCGCCTTCACGCTTTCCGGATGGTCATGGGTAACTTCCGTAACAATACGGGCAAGGAGCTTTGCTTCTTCAATAGTGTCTGCCGCATAGCCGCAGCCGCTGACCCGCATTGCCGCACCGTTTCCCCAGCTGTGATACGGTTCGGGATTCTCAGACGCAATCCACCTTCTGAACGCACCGCCGTATCCTGCATACGGATACAGCCTGCTGAGTCTCTGCATACTCACAACTGCTGCCTGTGCCAGTTTTGCCGGATCCTTGCCGCTTTCCATTAATGCTTCGCATACGGCCAGGCTCATGACCGTATCATCGGTAAATGAGCAGTGTTTATGGAATAAGCGGAAGTCTTTCTTCTTGTAATTGTTTCCTTCAAATCGGGAACCGGAGATATCTCCTGCAGGTGCACCGATCATAGCTCTTCCTCCTGTACATCACCATTATCGCACCCGTCCATACAAAAAACACGTCATGTTCAACGATGCAGTTGGCAGGTCACGAAAAGGCATAGATACCGTCGTATTTTTCCCCATAGACTTCATTTACGTCTACCGGAAGTGGAAGACGACAGATCAGTTTGTTGATAAACGGAATCTTTTCTGCCATAA
>JAFUCL010000123.1 GCA_017459725.1 Solobacterium sp.
TCTCTTGAATATCGCCATTGAAATGAAATCTTTTCACTCTGGCTGGCTTCATTTGGATGTTCGCTTTGAATGAATCTAAAAAGAGGCTGTTTTCCAGCCTCAGAATGTTTCACCATTCCTTAACTGTTACAGCCTCTTTTCATGTGTCATCGGATTGTTATACCAGCCGGTACCGGCCGTGACCTGTATGCTCAACAGCCTTTTCTCTGCATAAGTCCTTCAAGATCCGCAGCAGCTGTCTCTGCGAGCAGGCAAGCGCCTGGGAGGCTTTCAGCACACTGCGCAGTTCACCGCCCGGGCACTGCATGCGCATATAGTAGAGAACACGTTCCCTGAGACCGGAGGGCATGGAGATCATATTGCTCATGCCGATCATCTTGTTGGCAATGCTGTGCAGGATGAAGCGCAGAAATACGGGATCGTTCTCCAGAACACTGCGGCACTGTGCTAAGGGAAGCGCGAGGCATACGGCCGGTGTCATTGTCTCAATGATGTGGGAAGAGAAAACACCGCTGGCAAATTCAATATCGCCAAGACATGTAAGACCTGAACATACTGCGATTTCAAACGGTGTGCCGTCATCGCGGATATGACAGATGCGGATGTCTCCCTCCAGCAGGAAACAGATATGGTCATATGGATCCAGAGAATTGTTCAGAATCTCGCCGCGGGTGAAGGTATACAGCTCGAACGGAAGACTGTGATCCGAAAAGCAGGCGGAAAGACCGCTGTCTTTCAGATATGCCGTAATGCGTTTTGTGTCATGTATTCTTTGCATGTCTTAATAATGACATATGTCACTTTTACTGGAAAGCACAGAATGTAGAATATCTGTTGGAAATCAGGTGGAACATGGAGAATACGTTATTTGAGAAAATGCCTGTACCGAAGGCATATATGAAACTGGCTGTACCGGTGATGCTGAGCAATGTCCTTATGCTCGTGTACAACATGGTGGACATGTACTTTATTGCAGGAACCGGGAATACGGATCTTGTGGCGGGTGTTGCCGTATGCACGCCGGTGTTTACGTTTATGGTTGCGGTAGGCGATATATTCGGTCTTGGCGGAAGCTCGGTGATCAGCCGGCTGTTCGGAGAGGGCAGAACAGAGGATGGAAAGAGAATCTCCGTATTTGCATTTTACGGAGCGCTGCTGTTCGGGGCATTGATTGCGGCCGTACTGCTTCTGTTCCGCACCCCGCTGCTGAGGATGCTCGGTGCCAATGAAGGTACCATGCCGTATGCGTCAGCTTATTATGCCATTATTGCGGCAGGCGCACCGTTTGCGGTCTTTTCACTGGTGCCGACTAATCTTCTGCGTACGGAAGGGTTTGCGTCTGCTGCCATGGTCGGTTCCATTGCCGGTTCGGTCGTGAATATGATTCTGGACCCGCTGTTTATCTTCGGTCTGCGGATGGGTGCGGCCGGTGCGGCTCTGGCGACTGTCATCGGCAATATCTGTGCGGATGTGTATTATGTGTGGTTTATTCTGAACAAGTCCAAAGTGCTTTCGCTGGTGCCGAAAGGATTTCATATCAGTGCAGATGAACTGAAGGCAGTTCTCAGCATCGGTATCCCTGCATCCATCACCAATGTCATGCAGAGCTTCGGCATGATGCTGCTGAACAGATTCCTGCTGCCGTACGGAAATGACAAGATTGCGGCTATGGGCATTGTGTCCAAATCCATTATGATCGTCATCATGATCATGGTGTCGTTCTCATTCGGAGGACAGCCGCTGTACGGTTATCTCTACGGATCGGGCAATAAGAAACGTATGAAGGAAGTCATGCGCTTTGCCTATAAACTGGTGCCGGGTATCGGTCTGGTATTGTCTGCCGTACTGTTTGCGGCAGCCCCGCTGATGATCCGCATCTTCATGGATGATCCTGCCATCATCAGCATCGGTGTGCCGATGCTGAGAAGGGTTCTCTGCGGTATGCCGTTCATCGGTCTCGTCATGGTGACAACATGCATCTTCCAGGCAACGGGAAAAGCCCTGGGAGCCTTCCTGCTCAGTGCCGGCCGACAGGGATATGTATATCTTATCGTGATCGTTGCGGCATCTTCACTGTTCGGCTACAACGGTGTCATCTCTGCACAGCCGGCTGCCGATGTCATAACGGCATTGCTTGCCTTCCTGCTGTTCAGATATATGCTTGCAGGTGAACTGCAGGAATAATAAGAAAACTCCGTACGGCATACAGATATGTCATACGGAGTTTTTTTATTATCAGCCGTTGGAGAGCGACATGGACATATAAGCACTTTCGGCCGCTTTGCTCATGTGCTGTCTCATCAGTTTCTCTGCTTTATCAGAATCTCTTGCCAGCAGGGCATCAATGATTTTCAGATGCTCCTGGTTACTGGTATCGATACGCTTCGGGATTTTTCCGCCCAGGATAATGAAGCGCATATTGTGGGAGAGAATCAGATTCATGGTGGAGGTAAGATACGGATTGTTCAGGACCGTTACAAGATACCAGTGGAATTCCTGGTCATAGTTGTTCAGCTCCGCAACACTGAGTGAGGAATCGGTGAACTTGTCACGGAAATACTGCAGTTTTTCGGGATCGGCCATCTGCGCGGCCCGGTGCGCGATAAACGGCTCCAGCACTTCACGCACAGCATAGATATCCGCAATCTCCTTGGGTGTTATGGCCGTCACAAGAACACCGCGGCGGGGAAGGACAGTAACCAGATTCTCCTGTTCAAGGGCCGCAATCGCATCGCGTACCGGGGTGCGGCTGACACCCAGGGCATTCTGAATCTCATTCAGGTCAAGAACCTGATTGGGTTTGTATTCACAGGTCACAATCTTGTTTTTTATATATGTATAAGCTTCATCCTTGGATGTTGGCATTATAGGGGACACCTCCTTGCTGATATTTCAGTTGTATTCTAAACGGTAATTCAGCTGTTTGTGAAGATGAAAAATTTTATTCAACTGCGCAGAACAGGGGAAATCCCTGTTTTCTTATACAACGCCCGGAAATTGTTAAAAAAATAACTTAAGGAAATTTCAAAAAATGTATTTACACATATGAAAGCGCTTGCTAATATACAGATGAAATATTACTGATATATCAGTTAAATATCACAGCAGCAGGACACGCCGCTGCAGGAATCAAAAATACGGAAAGGAATATCGAACATCGATATTGGTCAGGAGAAAGAGATGAAAGCTTACTTTGTAGAACGTCCGGAGAAGATCGTTATCCGTGAAACGGATATCCCGGAAACAGTTGCTGACGATGAAGTGCTGATGAAAGTACACACCGTAGGCATCTGTGGATCTGACATGCATATCTTCCATGGTACAAACCCGTTTGCGACTTATCCGCGGGTATGGGGACATGAATTCGCCGGTACGGTTGAAAAGATCGGAAACGGTGTGACGGATCTCAAGCCGGGTGATCACATTGTGGCAGAACCGTTTACTTCCTGCGGTACATGCTATGCCTGCAGACACGGCAGAGGCAATGTCTGTGAAAACCTTCAGGTATACGGTGTGCATCAGGACGGCGGCTGCAGAGAATACGTAGTCATGAAGCGCGAGAAGGTGCATCTGGTTCCTTCCAACATTTCCTGGAAGCTTGCAGCACTGGCGGAACCGCTCACAATCGGTTTCCAGTCCGTCGGCAGAGGACGCGTCGAAAAGGACGATCTGGTACTGGTTGAAAGTGCCGGAACAATCGGTCTGACATGTCTGATTGCTGCCAAGGCAGCGGGTGCCAGAGTCATGATTACGGACCTCTTCGATGAAAAGCTGGAATACGCTAAGAAATTTGGCGCTGACTACACGATCAACGTTAAGAACGAAAGCCTTGAAGATGCCATCGCAAGAATCGGTGAAAAGCCGAATGTCATCATGGACGGTGTCTGCACCAAGGCAAGTCTGGAACAGGCGGTTGAACTGGTATCCGCAGCCGGCAGAGTGGTTGAACTGGGCTACGGCAATATCACTTCGGAAATCGCCCATGTAACACTCATGAAGAAAGAAGTTGATGTATGCGGTACACGTCTGCAGGCAGGCAAATTCCCGCAGGCAATCAAATACATTGAAGAACATCAGGAACTGCTCGAAGACTTCGTTACACAGACATTCCCGGTTTCACAGGTTGAAGAAGCATTCGCCTTCGTACAGACACATCCGGGTGAAGTAAGAAAAGCACAGATCGTCCTGGAATGATCGGTGCTGAAATAATCAATGATCTGGAGGTACTAGATGGCTAGGTATATTGCAAAGCGACTGCTTCTGATGATTCCGGTTCTGCTCGGCGTCACATTCCTGATCTTCGCACTGCAGCTGATCACACCCGGTGATCCAGCACGTCTGATGCTCGGTGATGAGGCTACAGTGGCAGATATCGAAGCATGGCACGCTTCCCACGGACTGAATGATCCGTTCCTGATTCAATACATCAAATACATTTGGAACATTATCACAAAGGGAGACTTCGGAATCTCCTGGCGCACCGGTAAATCAATCACAACGGAAGTTGTCTCCCGGTGGCCGACGACATTCCTTCTCGCTCTGCTGACAACGGCAATCTCCGTTATCCTCGGTCTTCTGTTCGGTATCACAGCCGCCAAGAAGAGAGGAACATGGATCGACTCGCTGGTCCGCGTCATTGCCATGATCGGTGTTTCCATGCCGAACTTCTGGTTCGCACTGCTGCTGATCCTGCTCTTCTCCGTCAGACTCAAGTGGCTGCCGGTATCCGGTTTCTACGGACCGAAGTACTGGATTCTGCCGTGCATGACGATGGGCTTCCTCGGTGCAGCCGGCCAGATGCGTATGACAAGATCCTCATATCTCGACAATATGGGTGCTGACTTCGTCCGTACAGCGAAAGCCAAAGGACAGACCGAAGCAGTTATCACAAGACACCATATCCTGAAGAATGCGCTGATCCCGATTATCAATACAGCGTGCGCTGCCTTCGCGATGAACATGGGCGGCTCCACGGTTCTGGAACAGATCTTCGCTATCCCGGGTCTTGGCACACTCATGGTAAGTGCCATCAACAGCCGTGACTTCCCGCAGCTGCGAGCCAGTGTCATCCTGATTGCCACAACCGTATCAGTCATGAACCTGGTTGCGGATATCCTCTACGCCGCGGTTGACCCGCGTGTCAAAGCAGGCTTCAAAAAGAGCGGAGCCAAGAAAAAGAAAACTGAAAAGAAGAATACGGAAGGAGAGATGAAGCATGCCTAAGAACACAGCAGCGGCAGAAGCAGAAGTAAAGCGCCGCAGTATGTTTCAGGAGTCAATGCACAGACTTGTTCAGAACAAGCTGGCAATGACCGGTCTGTTCATTCTGGTAATCATTACAGTCCTGTGTCTCTGTGCCGGAATCATCTGTCCGGAAGGCTACGATCATCAGGACGTTCTCAATAAGTTTGTCGGACCGTGCAGGGAATACCCGTTCGGTACAGACAGTCTGGGAAGAAGCATGCTGGCGAGAATCCTCTACGGCGGCAGAAATTCCCTGAAGATCGGTGTCATGGCAACAGCGTTCTCCGGTGTTGTCGGTACGGTTCTGGGTGCTGTCGCAGGTTTCTACGGCGGCAGAGTAGACAACATCATCATGCGTACACTGGATATCTTCAGTGCGATTCCGAATATGCTGATGGCTATCGCAGTATCCTCCGCACTCGGCGGCGGGCTCATCAACTGCATCATCGCAATTGCCATCTCCGGTACACCGCAGATTGCCCGTACAGTGCGCGCTCCGATTCTGGCCGTCAAGGAACAGGAATATGTAGAAGCAGCACGTGAAATCGACGCCAGCGATGCCCGCATCATCTTCAGACACGTACTTCCGAATGTACTGTCCCCGCTGATTGTCACACTGACCTCACAGGTTGCCGCTTCCATTCTGGTTGCGACTGCACTTTCCTTCCTGGGTCTCGGTATTCAGCCGCCGGAGCCGGAATGGGGCGCCCTGATTTCCAACTCAAGACAGTATATCCGTGAATATCCGTTCCTTGTAACATTCCCGGGTCTTGCCATTGCCCTGACCGTCCTCTCCATGAACCTGTTCGGTGACGGCCTCCGCGATGCCCTCGATCCGAAGCTTAAGAACTGAGGAGGATGAAGCAATGACAGAAATCAAAAACGAAAATCCTCTTCTTGAGGTAAAGGACCTTTCGGTCTACTACGTCTCCAAAGAAATCGGCACCTGCAAAGCAGTCAACGAAGTCAGCTTCACTGTTAATAAAGGTGAAACGATCGGCCTGGTCGGAGAGACCGGTGCCGGCAAGACAACCATTGCCTACAGTATTCTGCAGCTGCTGCAGACGCCTCCGGGAAAAGTAGTCAACGGAGAAATCATCTTCAACGGCAAGAACCTTCTGGACCTCTCCGAAAGAGATATGCAGAAGATCCGCGGTAAGGAAATCTCCATGATTTTCCAGGATCCTATGACTGCCCTCAACCCGATTGAAACAGTCGGTGATCAGATCAGAGAAGTCATTCTCCTGCACAACAAGATCACCCCTGTCGAAGCAAAAGTCAAAGCGCAGGAAATGATGGAAATGGTCGGTATCCCGGGTGAACGCTA
The DNA here is from genome assembly GCA_017459725.1 of Solobacterium sp. Taxonomy (GTDB): domain Bacteria; phylum Bacillota_I; class Bacilli_A; order Erysipelotrichales; family Erysipelotrichaceae; genus Bulleidia. Next base: position 6,572 of record JAFUCL010000123.1, read on the forward strand.
TGACGAATACGCACATGAGTTCTCCGGCGGTATGAAGCAGAGAATCGTCATTGCCATGGCGCTGGCCTGCTCACCGGAGTTGCTGATTGCGGATGAACCGACAACAGCGCTCGACGTTACGATCCAGGCACAGGTTCTGGATATGATGAACGACCTGAGAGAGAAGTATGACACATCCGTCATTCTGATTACACATGATCTCGGTGTTGTTGCAGAGATGTGCAGCCGTGTCGCTGTCATCTATGCCGGTCAGGTTGTTGAAATGGGTGATAAGTACCAGGTCTTCAACAACACAAGACATCCGTACACAATCGGTCTGTTTGATTCACTGCCCAGCGTCAACACCAATCAGAAGAGACTGAAGCCGATCAAGGGACTGATGCCGGATCCGGCAAGACTTCCCGACGGCTGTAAATTTGCGGAACGCTGCGATCACTGCTGTGATGCATGCCGTTCACATGAAATACCGATGCGCGAGATTGAGCCGGGTCACTTCGTAAGATGTGATTTTGCGGAGAACTTCAGGAGGAATAACTCATGACAGATACAATTCTTGAACTGCAGAACCTGAAGAAATACTTCAATGTACCGGCCGGCGAACTGCATGCGGTTGACGGTGTTACCGTCAAGATCCGGAAGGGTGAAACCCTGGGCGTTGTCGGTGAATCCGGCTGCGGCAAATCCACCCTCGGACGTGTAGTACTGCATCTGCTTGACAACACGGACGGCAAAATCATCTACAACGGTGAAGACATCACCAAGGTAGACCGTAAGAAGCTTACGGAGCTGAGACATAAGCAGCAGCTGATCTTCCAGGACCCGTTCTCATCCCTGAATCCCCGTATGACGATCTACCAGCAGCTCGCTGAACCGCTTCTGATCCGCGGTGAAAAGCGCGGTGCTGAGATGGATAAGAAGATCTACGACATGATGGACACCGTCGGTCTTGCCCGCAGACTTGTCAACACATATCCCCACGAGCTGGACGGCGGACGCAGACAGAGAATCGGCATCGGCCGTGCGCTGATCATGGATCCGGAATTCATCGTCTGTGATGAACCGGTATCCGCACTGGACGTTTCCATCCAGGCACAGATCATCAACCTGCTGCTGGATATCCAGGAGAAGAAACAGCTGACCTACATCTTCATCACACATGACCTGTCGGTTGTCCGCTTCATCTCCACCAACATCATGGTTATGTATCTCGGACAGATGGTTGAGTATGCATCTACAGAAGAACTGTTCAACCATACCTATCATCCGTATACAAGAGCACTTCTCTCTGCTGTACCGATTCCGGATGTCAACCGTGAGGTCAACAGGATTCATCTGCAGGGTGAAGTCACATCTCCGATCAACCCGAAGAAGGCATGCCGCTTCGCATCCAGATGCATGTATGCCACAGACAAATGCCGGAATGAAGAACCGGAACTGCAGGAGATCGCACCGGGACATGTTGTCCGCTGCCATTTCCCGCTGATGGACTAACCAAGGAATATATGGGTAATACCCATGGATCATATTCAATAAGGAGGAAGAAATGAAACGCTTAACTAAAATGATCCTTTCACTGCTCACTGCATCTTCACTTATTGCATGCGGCGGCGGAAACGCACCTGCATCTTCAGGTTCTGCCGGCACTGCATCTGGAGCATCTGCAGCTACTACTGAAGCGGCAGCTCCTGCAGCTTCTGCTGAGACATCTGCGGCTGCGCCGGCCGGAAATGCCAATGAATCCGTTGTTGGTATGAGCGGCGGTCTCACCACAGGTGACCAGGTCACATCCGGACTTGAAGGCATCACCTCATCCAAAGACACACTGGCCATCAGAATGGACTCTGATCCGGGTACACTTGACGGCCTGACAACAGCGATCATGAACGGTACACAGATTCTCTCCATCATCGATACAACTCTGATGAGAACATCGTATGATCAGGATCTCGGTATGGTTTATGAAGTCAACACCAAGTACACAATCGCTACAGATTATGAAATCGCTGATGACAACTCCAAGATCACATGGACAATCCGTGACAACGCAAAGTGGAGTGACGGCAAGCCTGTTACAGTAGATGACATTCTGTACTCCATCAAGCGTTATGAAGCGAACTCCCGTTATGCATTCATCGACTATGCAAACCTGAAGAAGATCGATGAAACACATTTCGAAGTACCGCTGCTCACAGCTGATGCAAATGCTCTGACTATGATCGGTTCCATGGCTCTTGTTCAGCAGGAAACCCATGAGAAGATCGGCAACGATGCATACTTCACAACACCGCAGTTTGTTTCCAACGGTGCATACAAGATCACAGACTGGGTAGCCGGTGACTCCATGAAGCTCGAAGCAGTCGATGATTACTTCGGCGGCACACCTAAGATCAAGAACATTCTGATCCGCTTCATTCCGGAAGCTTCCGTTGCTATGATGGAACTCGAAACAGGCGGAATCGACCTGATCGATATCCCGAACTGGACAGACGTCAGCAACGTTATCAACGGGCAGTATGAAGGTGTTGCGAAGCACCTGCAGCTGCCGGATATGCTCCACACAATGGTCGGTTACAACCTCTCTTCTGACAGCCCCTGCGGAGATCTGAAAGTCCGTCAGGCTATCGCATATGCTATTGACCGTGAGGTTATCGCTCTCGGTGCATACGAAGGCGTAGGCCAGGTCGCTATGACATTCTTCTCCAACAACGTTGAAAACATCAAGGTCTTCAGTGATGAAGAATGGCCTTACCACAAGGATCTCGACAAGGCAAAGGAACTCCTCAAGGAAGCAGGATATGAAAACGGCTTCGAAATGACAATCCTCACCAACCAGGATGCCAACCGTTCCATGGCTGCTCAGATTGTTAAGAGCCAGCTCGCTGAGATCGGTATCACAGCAAACATCGTCAACTATGATAACGCTACATATGCCGCAACCATGAGCGGTGAAACAGACAGCTGGGACATCTGGCTCCGTAACTGGACAACAGCAGGTGTCTGCTGGAACCAGTACTTCACAAATATCGTTGAAGTCAACTGCCATCCGAACAAGGATGACGCTACATGGCAGGGTTACCTCGATAAGGCCGCAAAGATGGCTGCCGAGATGGACACAGCTAAGCGTTATGCAATCGAAGATGATATCCAGGCAACAATCATGGAAGATGCCCTCTACACATACAACCTGATTGCTCCGATCAAGCATGTCATCCTCGCTGACGGTCTGAAGAACGTCGAAAGATGCAGCTACAACTGGAATATGCTTGATGCATACTTCGAATAATCAATCCGCAACCAATCATTTGTAAAACAAACAACTGTGACCGCTGCTCTGCAACGGTCACAGTACTAAAAGGAGATAGACAATGGCACTGATAACTTTCAATTTCGAAAGCCAGTATCTTGGCAATGCGCAGACTGTATACATCATCATGCCGGACAAACCCCGTGAGATGGACGCAAAGGATTTCTATACAGGTGATAAGAAGTACCGTGTGCTCTGGCTGCTGCACGGATCATTCGATGACGGATCCGGCTGGCTGAGAAGAACCATGGTCGAGACATATGCCAGAGAGAAGGATCTCATTGTGGTAATGCCTTCCGCACTGAATTCAAACTATGTGAACTGGAATGATTTCGGTATGGGCTTCAGAATGGGTGACTTCCTGACCGAAGAACTGATGCCGGCTGTACAGGCATGGTTCCCTGCATCACCCCGCAAGGAAGACAACTTCATTGCCGGTGATTCCATGGGCGGCGGCGGAGCTCTCAAGTATATCCTTGCGCATCCCGATAAGTTTGCGGCGGCAGCGATGCTCTCTTCAGCACCGACAGATCCCGCAGAAATCGACTGGGAAGGCAAAGAAGACAAGGGCATGGGTTTCCGCAGTATTGCCAATGACCGCTTTGCAAAGATGGTGCAGAATGCCGGCGGTAAAGACGCATGGCTCGCTTCCGTGGAGAACGGCTGGGACCGCATCGTTGAAATGCATGAAGCAGGAACACTGCCGAAGATGCTGTTTGCCTGCGGACAGAAAGACAGACTGTATCCGGGTTACAAACACTTTGAGGAAATGTGTAAGGAGAAGGGCATGGATGTCGCATTCTTTGAACTTCCCGATCTTGCACATGAGTGGAGATTCTGGGACAAGGCTCTTGTTGAATCTCTGAAATTCTTTGAAATCAACGAAAAAGGCTTTATTGCTTTCTGACAGTTTTAACAGGACGGTGCGGTTTTAAAGAACCGCACTGTTCATAAGGAGGATAAAAATATGGAAATGACGATGAGATGGTTCGGGACAGGCTTTGACACAGTAACCCTCGAACAGATCCGTCAGGTTCCGGGAGTGACAGGCGTCATTACAACCCTGTATGACACAATGCCCGGTGATGTCTGGCCGCAGGAGAGAATCCACGCTCTTAAGAAAGAAGTGGAAGCAGCAGGTCTTAGAATTGCCGGTATTGAAAGTGTTAATGTTCATGAGGACATCAAACTGGGAAGAGATACCCGGGATCAGTATATAGCGAACTACATTGAAACACTGGAGAATCTCGGCAAGGAAGATATTCATCTTGTATGCTATAACTTCATGCCGGTATTTGACTGGACGAGAACCGAACTGGCAAGAGTGCGTCCGGACGGTTCCAAGGTAATGGCATACCGCCAGGATGCTGTGGACCAGCTGACCCCGGAGACGATGTTTGACCGTATGTCTGTAGATTCAAACGGTGCGCTGCTGCCTGGCTGGGAACCGGAGAGAATGGCACATATCAAGGAGATGTTTGAAGCTTACAAGGATGTCAGTGCAGATGATCTCTTTGACAACCTGAAGTACTTCCTTGAGAAGATCATGCCGGTATGCAACAAGTATGACATTAAGATGGCGATCCACCCGGATGATCCTGCCTGGCCGATTTTCGGACTGCCGCGCATTATCATCAACAAGGAAAACATCCTGCGTATGTGCAGCATGGTGGATGATCCCCACAACGGCGTAACATTCTGCAGCGGTTCCTACGGCACCAATCTGAAGAATGATCTGCCGGATATGATCCGTTCCCTGAAGGGCAGAATCCACTTCGCACATGTCAGAAACCTGCAGTTCCATTCACAGGAAGACTTTGAGGAATCCGCACATCTTTCCGCTGACGGTTCCTTCGATATGTATGAGATCGTGAAGGCACTGTATGATATCGGTTTTGACGGACCGATCAGACCTGACCATGGCCGTGCAATCTGGGGTGAAGTCTCCATGCCGGGATACGGTCTCTATGACCGCGCACTCGGAGCTGCATATATCAACGGTCTCTGGGAAGCAATTGAGAAAAGCAGCCGGAAATAATCGTGAGGGCAAAGGTAGGAAAATTATGAAACTGACAGATAACGGTCTTCTCAACAGAAAAGAATGGGAAGACAAGGGATACAAGCTGCCGGAATACGACCGTGAAAAGATGATCCAGGCAACCAAAGAGAACCCGTTCTGGGTACACTTCGGTGCCGGCAATATCTTCCGTGCATTCCAGGCAAACTGTGTGCAGAATATGCTGAACAAGGGCGAACTTGACAGAGGTCTTGTCGCCGTGGAAGGCTTCGATTACGAAATCATCGAAAAGCAGTACCGTCCGCATGACAATCTTTCCCTGCTGGTCACGCTGAAGGGCAACGGCAGCATTGAAAAGACAGTCGTCGGATCCATTGCGGAATCCTGCATCCTGGATTCGGAGAATGAAACAGAGTATTCACGTCTGAAGGAAATCTTCAGCAAAGATTCCCTGCAGATGGTGACATTTACGATCACTGAAAAAGGCTACAGCCTGGTGGACGGCAAAGGAAACCAGCTTCCTTCCGTAACCGCGGATTTCGAAGCAGGACCTGCAAAGCCGCAGAGCTACATCGGTAAAGTGGTCTCACTGCTTTACACAAGATATCTTGCCGGTAAGAAACCGGTTGCCATGGTCAGCATGGACAACTGCTCCCACAACGGCGATACACTCTTCAAGGCAGTGAATGCCTTTGCGGAAGCCTGGACAAAGAACGGCAAAGCAGAGCAGGGCTTTGCGGAATACATCCGCAATCCTGAACTCGTCTCATTCCCCTGGACAATGATCGACAAGATCACCCCGAGACCCGATGCCTCTGTTCAGGAAATTCTGAAGCAGGACGGTCTGGAGGACCTCGATCCGGTTATCACATCCAAGAATACGTATGTTGCACCGTTTGTTAACGCAGAGGAAACAGAGTATCTTGTAATTGAAGACAAGTTCCCGAACGGACGTCCGGAACTGGAAAAGTGCGGCTTCCTGTTCACCAATCAGGAAACGGTTGACCGGGTTGAGAAGATGAAGGTATGCACATGCCTCAATCCTCTGCATACAGCCCTGGCTGTAACCGGCTGCCTGCTGGGACACACCAAGATCTCCGATGAAATGAAAGATCCGGATCTTGTTAAACTGGTTGAAATCATCGGCTACAAGGAAGGTCTGCCGGTTGTGGTCAATCCGGGTATCCTGGATCCGAAGAAATTCATTGATACAGTACTGCAGGTCAGAGTTCCGAATCCGTTCATGCCGGATACCCCGCAGCGTATCGCTACCGACACATCACAGAAACTGCCGATCCGCTTCGGTGAGACAGTCAAGGCATATATGAAGAGGGATGATCTCTCAGTTGATGATCTGAAGTGCATTCCGTTCGTATTTGCGGCATGGCTGCGCTACCTGACGGGAATTGATGATGCCGGCAATGCATTCACAATCAGTTCCGATCCGCTGCAGGACAGCCTGAAACCCTACTATGAACAGCTCACCCTCGGTGAACATACACCGGAAGAGCTGCACGGTATTCTTGAACCGGTTCTGAAAGACGCGAAGATCTTCGGCGTTGATCTGACTGAAATCGGCATGGACCGCAAAGTGACAGCGTGGCTTGCGGATATGCTGAAAGGCCCCGGTGCTGTGCGTGCAGCACTGCAGAAAGCAATTGCTTAAACAATAACGGAGGAAGAGTATGTTTGAATTTGATCCGTATTCCCCCAAGACACTGGAATACACAGAAACAAAGAACGGAACACTTCGCGGATTCAGGATGAAGGGAATCTATACATTCCTGAATGTACAGTACGGTGAGTGCAGACGCTGGGAAGCACCGGAACCCGTAAAACCCTGGAAGGGAATCAAGAACGCTGTCCGCTTCGGACCGAGAATGTTCCCGGGTGCGGTTACCGGCAGTGCACCGGTGCTGACACCGTGGGATTCCTGCGGTATTGCGCATGAAGTATATGACTATGCGGAAGATGCCCTGAATCTGAATATCTGGTCACCGACTCTGGAAAAGACAGCGAAGAAGCCTGTCATGGTCTGGATCCATGGCGGCGGTTATGCCACAGGTTCTGCTATGGAAATGCAGGCGCATTACGGTTCGAATCTTTCCGAATTCGGTGATGTCGTTGTCGTAACGATTAACCACAGACTGAATGTATTCGGATTCATGGATATGTCCCGCTTCGGTGAGAAGTATGCCAACTCCGTGAATGCAGGTATTGCGGATCTTGTCTGCGCACTGCAGTGGATCCACGACAATATCGAAAACTTCGGCGGCGATCCCGATAACGTGCTGATCTTCGGTCAGTCCGGTGGCGGCGGCAAGGTCTGCACACTGATGCAGACACCGGCAGCTGCAGGTCTGTTCCACAAGGCAGTCATCATGTCCGGTGTTGCCGTAGGTCAGATCGGCGGTCCCAAGAACATCTCCGATGATCTGCTCGACAGACTGCTGGAGAAGTACCACACCGACAGCATCGATACACTGCTTGCCCTGACACCGGAAGAACTGCTAGACAGTGTCAATGAACTGGGCAAGGATCTGACAGCCGGCGGTCTGATGGGCTGGCATCCGGTTGCCAACGGATGGTATCTCGGTGATGCAAGAGAAGTAGGCACTCTGGAATCTTCAAAGAACATTCCGGTCATGATCGGCTCCACAATTTCCGAGTTCCCGAACATGCGTATCTTCAACAAGCACAGCTATACGGAAGAACAGCAGATGGATATCCTCAAGGAATGCTTCCCGGGTCAGGATGTTGAGAAACTTGCTGAACTGTTCCATAAAGCATGGCCTGAAAAGTGCCTGACAGACGCCATTGAAATCAAGGGATGGATTGATTTCCGTGAAGGAACAATCCAGTACCTGGATGTCAGAGCGAAAGAAGCTGTTGCGCCGACATATTCATATATCTTCGGATATGATTTCCCGCAGGATGGCGGCAGAGGCGCATGGCACTGTGCGGATATCCCGGTGGTATTCCACAATGCATGTGCTTATCCGGAAAACTTCCGTGAAGGTCTTGTAGGTGATCTTGAAAATGCAATCTCCGGCAGCTGGGTGAACTTCGCCCATACCGGTGATCCGAACAACCAGTGGCTCGGCACACAGTGGCCTGCATACAAAGAAGGCGAATGTGCTGTAATGATCTTCGATAAGCCTTGCACAGTCCGGTATGATTTCGACCGCGAACTGGTTGCCTTCAGAAATGCCATGGATCTGAAGATCACAGACAAATACACAAAGTTCAACCAGGTTATCAACTGAAAAAAGCAGACTCATTCAGGTGATTCGTCAGTAAAGCAACGGTGCGATAACTGCCATCAATTATCTGAATAACACAGCGGCAGCCGGAGTGTGATTCCGGCTGTCATTTTCTGTTCCAAAAAGAAAACCCTTTCCGGGACAGCCGTATCTGCAGGAAGCCGTCAGGGGAAAGGGATCTCAATACCCGGAACTGTATGTATTTCAGGAAAAGGGGGACACACAGAAGCCGGTGGAGGGATTTGTGTTGGATTAACGCTGTACGCGTCCGTTGGCGTTGCCTTCAGCCAGAGACAGTGCTTCTTCTTCGCTTACGAGGTTGAAGTCACCGTAGATCTCATGCTTCAGAGCAGAAGCAGCAACTGCGAATTCAAGAGCCTTCTTCGGATCCTTGAACTTCAGCATACCGTGGATCAGACCGCCGGAGAAGCTGTCGCCGCCGCCTACACGGTCAACGATCGGAGTGATTCTGTAGTGCTTGGACTCATAGAATTCATTGCCATCATAGATCAGGGCTTTCCAGCCGTTGTCGGATGCACTGTAGCTTTCTCTCAGAGTGGAAGCCATCAGCGTGAAACCGAACTTCTCCATCATCTGCTTGAAGATGGTGTAGTAGCCGGAAGCGTCTGTGTTGCCGGCTTCGACATCACTGTCCGGCTTGAAACCGAGGCACTTCTCAGCATCTTCTTCGTTGGTGATGCATACGTCAACATATTCCATCAGCGGAGTCATGATTGACTGTGCCTTTTCAGGTGTCCAGAGCTTCTTACGGTAGTTGAGGTCACAGGAAACCGTAACACCGTGTCTCTTGGCAGCCTGGCAGGCAAGCTTTGTCAGCTCAGCTGCCTTGTCACTGATTGCCGGTGTGATTCCGGACCAGTGGAACCAGTCAGCACCTTCCATGATTGCATCGAAGTCGAAGTCTTCCGGATCAGCTTCTGCGATTGCGGAATTTGCACGGTCATAGATAACCTTGCTCGGACGCATAGCGCTTCCGGTTTCGCAGTAGTAGATACCTACACGGTCACCGCCTCTAGCGATGTAGTCTGTATTAACACCGTAACGGCGCAGAGCGTTGACGGCAGCCTGACCGATCTCGTGCTTCGGCAGCTTTGTGACGAAGAGAGCTGTATCACCGTAGTTTGCGCAGGATACTGCAACGTTTGCTTCACCGCCGCCGTAGATGACGTCGAATGCTTCTGACTGGATGAACCGTCCTGTTCCGGCAGGGGACAGACGGAGCATGATTTCACCGAATGTGACTACTTTTCCCATGATTGTTTATTTCTCCTCTTTCTGTTAGTCGTTATTTACCAGATGAACCTTAAAACCGCCGATCGGCTCTTTGAAGTAAGCAAACTTCGCATAACCGCGGTCATCATATGTAATGCTGTCTTCATCGAACTCATAGCCCAGAGCACGGAAGTAAACAAGGGCACGCTCTGTGGAGCTGACACCCATACCGATGTGTCCCTTGGCACCGATTGTGCCGTCTGCCATGATCTCGATCATTTCGCTTCCGAAGAAACCCTTGGATGTCTTGCGGACTTTGCCCTGGAAGACACCGGCAAATGCATCAGCCGTATCCTTTGCTTCTTCAGCAGGGACATTGACACCGATGTGCTTCAGTCTGATCTGCAGCATACCCAGAACTGCATCTCTGGTCAGCTTTTCGATCAGATCAAATGCGCCGGCCTTGATCAGATCACTCTTGACCATCCATGTACCGCCGACTGCAAAGATCTTCGGATCATTCAGATAATCGTTCATGTTCTTTGCGTTGACACCGCCGGTAGGCAGGAATGTCATGGTTGTATACGGACCTGTAAGAGCCTTGATTGTCTTGATGCCGCCGAGCTGTTCAGCAGGGAAGAACTTGACGGTTGTAAGACCCAGAGCAAGAGCCTGTTCGATCTCGCTTGCGCAGGAAACACCCGGGATCACCGGAACACCTTTCTCCTGGCAGTAACGGACGATTTCCGGATTGAGGCCCGGTGCGACAATGAATTCAGCACCTGCATCAAGAGCGGAATCAACCTGTTCCTTTGTCAGGACAGTTCCTGCACCGACGATCAGTTCAGGACGCTGCTTTTTCATAGCGATCATTGCGTCGTGTGCGCAGTCAGTGCGGAAGGTGACTTCAGCAGCAGGCAGACCGCCTTTGCACAGTGCATCTGCCAGCGGTGCAGCATCTTCGACACGGTCAAGTACGATTGCAGGGATGATGCCGATCCCATAGAGACGCTTCATTACAGCATTATTGGTTTCTGTCATCTTAACCTCCTTGGTTTAGTAAACCGGTACACCTATACTTTAAATTAAACGGACACAGTTTGTCAAACAGAAAAAAAGCTGATAAAATGCAGAATATATAAAAATTCCCATGTATCAATGGGATATGTACCTGATAAACTGGTTAACTATATGGAAAAGAACAGAAACGGAAAACTGACGATCAATGATATTGCGACCCTTGCCGGTGTTTCAAAGGCAACGGTTTCATTTTATCTGAACGGCAGAACCGACAAGATGTCAGATAAAACAGCAGCGAAGATCCAGGAGATCATTGACCGCACCGGATACCGTCCGAACGCACTGGCAAGATCTCTGAACGATAAACGCACGAATATGATCGGTGTCATCATCGGTGATATCACAAACTCGTTTGCCAACCAGATCGTCAAAGGCATTGATGACTATGCCCAGGAAAAGGGATACCAGCTGATTCTGGCTTCCAGCAGTTATTCTGCGGATAAGGAAAGACGTCTGACCGAAAGTATGAACGAAATGGGTGCAGATGGTTTTATCGTGCAGCCGACCGTGCAGTATGATGCTGTGTGGCAGACAATGAATATCAGCAAACCATTAGTCTACTTTGATTCACCCACAGCCTCCAACGGCACACCCTGGGTGAAAACGAATAACTATGAAGCTGTATACAATGCAGCGGAAACCATGACGGCAAGAGGCTATGAACGCTTTGTCATGATCACTGCCGATCCCTATGTCCTGCGTACGAGAATGGAGCGAAACAAAGGTTTTGCGGACTGTCTGGAACTGGCCGGCAAACCGCATGAGATCATCATTGCGGATACCCATACATCGGCTGAGGAACTGGAAGAGAAGCTGCAGGCATACGTCACCGGGGATAAACCGGCATGCATATTCGTCTGCAACAACTGGCTGCTGGACAAAACATATCTTGCTCTGCGTCCGTACCGGCATCTGATTCCCGAACGGCTCGGACTGGTCGGCTTTGACTCACTTGAATGGAGTGAGCTGGCAATTCCGTCGATTACAACCATCGTGCAGCCTGCATATGAAGAGGGAAGAGCAGCCGCAAGGATCCTGATTGACAGAATCGAAGAGCGCAATGAGGTGGAGCCGAACCAGATCCTCAGCTGCCGGATCAATTACCAGGAATCAACCAACCGCTCCAGCCGGGAGGAACAGCAGTGAACCGGGAAGACCGGCTTGAAGCTTTTGAAAATATGCTTGCGGATATTGCCGGGAAAGAGAAGGAAGCTGTGGACATCATGAAACAGCTGAAGGCGGAAGGCAAAGAAAAAACTGCCACATACAGACAGATGATGGCAAGACATCTGCAGTATCAGCAGATACTCAGGATATACAGAGAATACGGACTGATACAGAAATAACAGTGGCGGTTCATTTGAACCGCCGCTGTTTTCAGTTTCAGATTTCTTCGACTTTGATCAGGTTGGTGTTGCCGGTGGTTCCGTTCGGAATTCCGCCGGTGATCACGATTCTGTCACCAGGCTGCAGATGCAGTTTTTCCCTGGCCAGCTGTTTTGCGACAAAGAATAATACATCCGTGGATGTGTATTCCGTGCTCAGGGCCGGCACAACGCCCCATGACAGGGACAGTTTGCGCATGGTGCTTTCACTGGTGGTCACACCCAGAATATCCACGGGAGCGCGGAATCTGGAGATCATGCGGGCAGTGGCACCGGACAGTGTGCAGGCAACGATTGCTTTGGCGCCGACATCGATAGCCATGGCACAGGTGGCGTGGGAGATGGCATCAACCGTACTGTTGGTGCGGAATTCGGCATTGTGGAAACGCTTTGCGTAATTGATGTTCTTTTCGGTGGCTTCGGTGATTTTGGCCATGACCGCAACCGCTTCAACAGGATGCTTGCCGGCAGCTGTTTCACCCGACAGCATCACTGCACTGGTGCCGTCATAGACAGCGTTGGCGACATCGGAGATTTCCGCTCTGGTCGGCCGGATATTGTTGATCATGCTTTCGAGCATTTCGGTGGCAGTGATGACACGTTTGCCGATCAGACGGCACTTGGTGATCAGTGTCTTCTGTACGGCAGGCAGGTCTTCATACGGGATTTCAACACCCATATCACCGCGGCCGATCATGATGCCTTCGCATGCTTCACAGATTTCCTCGACATTGTCGATACCGGACTGGTTCTCCAGTTTCGCAATCAGGCTGATCTGACTGCCGCCGTTGGCATCCAGGAATTCCCTAACATCCAGCAGATCCTGTTTTCTTGAAACAAACGAGCAGGCTACATAATCGACACCGTTTTCAATGCCGAACAGCAGGTCCTTTTTGTCATCTTCACTGAGATAGACCTGATTCAGCACTTTGCCGGGGAAGCTCATGCTCTTGCGGTCGGACAGTTCTCCGCCGGCCGTAACCGTGCAGTGAACCTCTCCGTCATGAATGTCATTGACGATCAGTTCCAGAAGACCGTTGTTGATGAGAACACGGTCACCCGGTTCCAGGTCATCTGCCAGTCCTTTGTAATTCACGGAAACCCGGTGTTCATTGCCGGTTACTTCGTTGACGCACAGGGTGAATTCATCGCCTTCCTTCAGCGTGATTTTTCCGTTTTCAAATGTTCTGATTCTGTATTCGGGACCTTTCGTATCGAGCAGAATGCCGATCGGAAGGCCGAGTTTGTCACGTACCTGTTTGATGAGATTGATTTTATGCAGCTGTTCGGGATGAGTACCGTGGGAGAAGTTGATGCGGGCGACGTTCATGCCCGCCAGGGCCATCGCCGTCAGGACTTCTTCGTTGTCACTGGCCGGACCGATGGTGCAGACGATTTTGGTTTTCCTCATACACTGTTCTCCTTCACACTGATATCATACCGCATAATCTGATGAAGCTCCTGTCTGCGTGTGGTAGAATGCAGATATATCGGAAAAAGAGGAATCATTTATGCCCTTTGCTGTAATTGCGATAACCGGAATACTCTTTCTGCTGGTGCTTTTGTCACTTGGTTTTCAGCCGCGGCTGATCACCCGTCTGACCGGATGGCTGATGCTGTTCGTAGGTGTTTCGGGTTCGGTGATTTACGGGTATGGATATGCCGCAACCCAGACGAATATACCATATGCCATCATGCGTTCGTTATTTGCTGTATTCGGTATGTTCCTGGGAAGAAATGAAATCAGTGCTGTCAGTCAGGCACCGGCTTTTCAGAGTCCGGCCAGTCAGATATTCATATACATTGTGCATTTGACCGCACTGTACTGTACGGCCAGTGCAGTGCTTACAGCAATCGGCACAAGGATGCTGCGGCTTTTGAATCTCGGTTATCTGCACCGGAAGGATCTGAATCTGATCTTCGGTGTCAGCGAAAAGACAATGCGCTTTGCGGAGAATCTTCCGGACGACGGCAGTATTACCGTGTGGGTGGATGCGGATACCTCGTTTGAGGCAAAGATACTGCGCAGCGGCGGCATACAGTTCTCCGATGAGAAGTCACTGCATCCCGATGAGGCGTTTATAAAGACCCTGGGTATGCGGCCGGGTAAAAAGAAGATCAACGTATACTGCCTGAATGAGAATCCGTCGGAGAATACAGCGTTTGCCTGCGCTATGGCAGAGGCGCTGGGCAGTGCGGGTATTCTGCCGGAGCAGAGCAGACTTACCATGATCAGCAGCAACAATTTTGACAGCAGTTCCCTGCAGTATGATCCGCAGACGCACAGAGGCTTCGGCAGTGTGTATTCCTCCGGCAGAACAGAGTTCATAGCACGGCTTATGGTGAATACCTATCCGCCGTATGAAACGATGCATTTTGACGGCAGGGGAAAGGCAACAGAAGATTTTAATGCTGTGGTCATCGGCTTCGGTTCGCTGGGACAGGCAGCTCTGCGCACTCTGATTATGAACGGTCAGTTCTATGGAAGCACATTCCATGCGGCCGTCATTGCGGATTCCTATTCCGCCAGGTCCGGTAATTTCTTTTACCGCTATCCGGGACTGAGGACAGCCTACAGTATTGACTTCCGGGAAGAAAACGCCCGCAGTATTTCCTTCTATGCATATCTCGATCAGATCAAAGACAAGCTGAATTATGTCGCCGTATGCACGGGTGATGAAAAGGAAAATGCCGAGATTGCGGAAGAACTCACGGAGTATCTGCGCAATGCCGGATCACAGGCTGTTGTTGTGCAGTGTTCGGCCAACGGTGTCAGCCGTCTTGATCCGCAGACGGGCCTGCATGAGCATACGGATCTCTTTGCGGCAGATGTGCTGAACGGTGCAGCCCTCGACAGCAGAGCAAAGATCATCAATCACCAGTATTATCTGAATATGAACAGAACGGCTGAGGAAGACTGGAAGGCATGCGATTACTTCAGCAGGATGAGCTGCCGGGCAAGCGCCGATTACATGGATGCGTTCCTGTATGCATGCGGAAGAAATCCGGAAGACGTTCCGGAAGCAGGCTGGCCGCAGGATGCAGAAGTACTTGAAAACCTTGCACAGGCAGAGCATCTGCGCTGGATGGCTTTCCATTACTGCATGGGATACCGTGAGATGCCGGAAGAAGTGCTCAAAGAGAGAATGGAACAGTATGCCCGTGAAAAGAAGGAAAAAGGCTCCTCTTCACTGCGGGTGAGCAAGGATGCCGCCAATCGTCTGCATGCATGTTTGAGAGAGTGGGATGCTCTGGACGATCTGTCTGCGGAAGAATACAGAATGACAGGCGTGAAGAGAGACTACAAGGAAATGGACCGGGATAATATCCGTATGATTCCGGCAATGAAGAAAACGGTATGAAACAGAACAGAGGAAAACTTTATATAGTACTGGCAGGTCTTGGTATCTATGCAGTTCTGCTGGTCGTGCTGATTGCGGTGGAATCCGCCTCCCCCGATGCGTCGATCACTTCGGTATCATCGGCATTGTGGTATACGCTGACTACACTGACCACAGTCGGTTACGGTGATCTGTATCCGGTCACTGCAGCAGGACGCATCATCGGTGCGGTGTTCCAGCTGTTCAGCCTGGGTCTGCTGGCTTTGATCATCGGTCTTACGGCAGGATATCTCAGAGATGCGCTTCTTCCGAAAGCGGTGCTGCTGATGAAGCAGGGGAAACCGTGGTATGTCTTTGCGGAACAGACAGCGGAAGCAGATGTGCTGGCCGGGAAGCTGGCGGAAGAGCAGAAGGAAGCTGCGGTTGTATTCGCCTCCGCAGGGAACAGTACAGCAGGTATCAGTACTTCCATGACGCCTGCTGAAATCGTAAAGCTGGCCAGGGACCCTTCACAGGTGACGGTATTCTGTCTCAGTGACAATGAAGCGGAAAACAACCGGACAGCCTATAATCTGCGGGATTCGGGATGTGCGGTGTGCTGCAGGAGTGAATATGAACCTGAGCATCTGCCGGAAAAGGAGATTCGCTTCAGTCCGTATGAACTCTGCGCAAGACTGTACTGGCACAGATTCCCGGTGCTTAAACGTGATGAGAAAATACTGCTGATCGGGGATGGCAGATATGCGGATGCCATCCTTGAACAGGGACTGATGCTGAATGTGACAGATCCCCAGCAGCAGATTACCTACACAGTCTGCGGTGATTACAGTGCGTTCCGCCGCCTGCATCCCGCTCTCAATCAGATCTGTCATATTAACGGAAAAGCAGATACGGGAGATTCCCTGATCTTCTGCGAAGGACCGTGGAACAGTAAACCGGAAGCGGTGGAGCAGGCTGACCGTATTATTCTCTGTTCTGATTCCGAAGATGATAATCTTGCGGTGCTCTCCATGCTGAAACGGTATTACGCAGTCTCCGGTGAGATTCATGCAAGAATGTCCATGCCGGCGGATGGCGCAAAGACGTTCGGTTCTGTTGATGAACTGTGGACACCGGAACTTGTGCTGCACAGGGATCTCAGCCGCAATGCGGTGCGTCTGAATGATATCTACCGGCAGGAGAGCGGCGGGAATGCACCGGGCTGGAATGAGCTGAGCAGTTTCACCAGACGTTCCAATCTTGCCTCGGCAGATCATCTGATGTACAAAGTGCGGATTCTGCTCGGATGTGATGAGACAGAACTAAATCCGGAGATCTGCCGGACAGCGTATGAGCGCTTTGTAAACAGCACTGACGCAGAGAAAAAGAAATACAGGGAAATCGAACATGAGCGCTGGATGCGATTCCATCTGCTCAACGGCTGGCATTATGCGCAGAAGCGTGACAACAGCCGCAAGCTTCATCCTTTGATCAGACCGTTTGCTGAACTCTCAGAAGCGGATCAGGCAAAAGATGATTACAGCTGGCTGCTGCTGAAGGACTTCGGCAAAAAGAGTCAGGCATAGGCATATGAAAAGCAGACTATCGGTCTGCTTTTGCTTATTCGTGACTTTTCATTTCCTGCCAGCGTTCATGCCATTCATTGATCAGTTCATACAGTTCTTCCGTATCAACCTGACACCATTGAAAGTCTTCATCCTTGTCATCGTAGATGATCGTTACACCGGGCATGATGGCCAGGCTGAAGCGGTTGCCGGCAAATTTGCTGTCTTCTTTTTCTCCGTTCAGAACAGCGGTGATTTCGTTCAGGACTGCTTTGCGGAAGGTGTTGATTTCGGTTTCCAGAAACTCTTCCAGCAGTTCGTATCCTTCTTCCTGAAACTCAATGATGAGTTTTCTTTTTTCCTTTGTATTGTTCTTCAGCCGGATTTCCCGGTAACTGTGTTCAGGCATCAGTCATCCTCCATGACCGGATATGCAGTGATGATCCGGTTCTTTTTATCCAGGGCCATATCAATTTCCATACCTTCGTCCGTAAGACCTGCATAGAGGTCGCCGGAGAGTTTTTTACGGTTGTCGTAGGCCTGGTTGATTGCGTCAATCACTTCCTGCGGGGACATGTCTTCGGGATAGAAGGAAGAGTAGCCGTTGTTGCCGGATTTCTTGACACCGTCCACTTTTACTTTGCCGGTATAAACACCGAATTCATCCGGTTTGGATTTGGTTCCTTCAATGATTTCGCCGGGGCTGTCCTCTATGCCGTCGTAATGATAGCCGGAAGCTTTTCCTTTGGAGGAGAGGGAACCCATGAAGATATGTTCGATTGCATTCTTTGTGAAATGCTCTGTATGTTCAAGGTTTTCCAGATCCTCGGATGTCCAGACAACCGCTTCCGGTGTGGGTTCGGGTGTCGGGGCAGCGGTAGGTTCCGGTGTCGGTTCCGGAGTTGGTGAAGCAGTTGGTTCCGCGGTCGGTGCAGCTGTCGGGGCAGGGGTTGGCGAAGGGGCAGGTTCTGCAGTCTGCTGCGGGACTGGTGTCGGCTGCGGGGCAGGACGTGAACAGAAGGGCAGCGATACGATGAGCAGGGCTGCCAGGATAATTGCAAGCAGTAATACCGGTTTCTTTTTCATATGCGTTTTTCCTGTGTACTATGCTCCTATTGTATCAGAAGCTAAGAAAATGACAGACATGAATGCCTGTCATATCTGCATATACTCCATCAGTTTCTTTTCGATCAGCGGATCATTGAAGGGAATGGACTGTATTTCGTAATACTCCGGCGCAATCGTATTTTCTTCAATTCTGCTGCGGTATTCGGAAGGAAGGATCTTCAGCATATCCCGGAAGCGTGTGTTGAATGTCTTCAGGTCCGGGAACCCGTTGCCCAGGGCAATATCCGTCAGTGATTTATCCGTCGTAACAAGGTCGCGGATGGCATGCTGAAGGCGCAGTCTTGTCAGGTAATCGTAGAAGCGGATACCGACTGTCTGGCCGAATAAAGTGGATATATACGTGCGGTTATAGCCGGTGATGGCGGCGATATCCTCCAGAGTTATTTTTTCACTCCAGTTGGTTTCGATATGATCCAGTACGGAGCGGATGATCTTCTGAGTTGTTTCATCGGTCTGCTGAGGACTTTCACTGGTCCGGGTTTCAAAGCAGGAACAGAGTGTGCCGACCAGTTTCTGAAGGGAAGCTCTGGCATCATAGACGGATACGGGATCACCCAGGTGCAGCCCGTACAGGATCTCGGCTGCGTATTTGCGGATATGCCGGTATGCCTGTTTGTCACGTGTTTTTGCATCTGACAGGCAGCCGGTTATGACCAGTTTCTGACCGGGTCCGGCAAACTGATTGATCTCTGCAGCAGGAATGTGCAGTACAAACGCAATCGTTCCTTCGGGATCGCAGTATGAGGCATGTCCGACATTCGGGTTGATCAGCACTGCATCATTTTCTTCCAGATCATAGATATCCGTGCCCTGATAGAAATGCTGTTTTCCTTTCAGAAGAATATTGATTTCAAACGTATCAGGATGCCAGTGATAGCGGAAATTCATAACCTGATGCACATAACAGTCCGTATACAGACCATCCGGCCATTGTTTGCGGTATATTTCCTGACTCATTTTCTTCTCCGTTCCGAATATTCTCCATGGGGAGATTATTCTGTTTAATGATGAATGTTCTGCTATGAACCCGCTGCGCAAAGCATGAGCCGAAGCACTTTCTATGACAATAATTATTACATTTCGGGTGGAATGAACAGGGAAAATATTTGGATGATTCGGCCGGCAAAACTGTCCGGATGAATCCGCAGAGCCTGTATTCTGCATGATCCGGCATGAGTATTCTTCCGAATAATATCAAAGACACGGCAGATCTTAAATTGTTATTTTACAGGTACAGAAGGCGTAAGGCCGAATAGGAAAGGGTAACCTCATGAATACACAGTTGATTATCTGTCTTGTTATCTTTATCTGCACACTTGTCAGTTTCCTTCTGAATAAGATTCCGATGTGGCTGACATCCATGATTTCTCTTGCGGCACTTTATATCACCGGATGCATCGACGCTTCCGGAGCGCTGTCAGGCTTCTCCAACACAAATACAATTCTGATGGCGACAATGTTTGTGGTCGCTGCCGGTTTCCGCAGAACAACGCTGGTTGAAACCATGTGCAACGGCATCCTCAAGCTTACAAAGGGTTCCTTCAAACTCGCATTCCTCGGATATCTGGTGCTGACGGCTCTGCTGTCAAACTTCATCGCCAGCCCGATGGTTGTTTACGCAATCGTATCCCCGCTGGTATGCGCACTGTGCGACAAAGCAAATGTCAGCCGTTCTCTCTATATCTTCCCGCTGATGGTCACTGCAATTGCGACATGCGGCATCCTGCCGGGACCGACAGCGATCCAGATGAGCGGACAGTTCAGCGGCTTTATGGAAACATACGGCTTTACGGGAACGACATTCGCACCGACAAACTTCTTCCTCGGTGAATGGCCGGTTATCATTGTGGTCATTGCCTGGGCGATGCTGCTGAGCGGAAAGTTCCTTCCTGCCGAAACCAAAGCTGCGGTATCCGAAAAGAAACAGACAGCTTCTGCTTCTTCCGCACTGCCTGCTGCTTCCAATACAGCCGGTATCATTATCTTCTTCGCTACGATTCTGATCCTTGTCTTCTCTGCACAGCTGAAACTGCAGACATGGTGGGTTGCACTTGTCGGTTCCCTGCTGATGGTTGTATGCGGTGTGGTTGATCAGAAGAATGCTCTCCGTGATATTCCGTGGGATATGATCCTTCTGTATGTCGGTGCGCTCGGTCTCGGTACAGCGCTGACAAATACAGGTGCCGGTGAGATGATTGGCAATGCTCTGGCTGCGATGGTCGGCGGAACCCATAACAACTATATTCTCGGTGCCCTGTTCTTCGTGATTCCGTTCCTGATGACACAGGTCATGCTGAACAGAGCCGTATCTGCTGTCTTTGTACCGATCTGTCTGCTGACATGCAGTGCACTCGGTGCGAATCCGATCGGTCTGATCATGCTTGTCAATGCCGGAAGTCTGACGGCATTCATGACACCGATGGCTACTCCGGCTGTACCGATGGCAATGGGTGATGCCGGTTATGAACTCAAGGATCTGCTGAAGGGCGGATGGCTGATCTCGATTCTGCTCGCAGTCGTATATATCTTCTATACCATGACCGTGTTCCCGGCGTTCTGAGTATGAACAGAGAAGAGAAATTAAAGCTTGCACAGGAGTGCCGGGAAGGCGGAGCCTTCCGGCCTGTGCCTGCCGAGGTGCTGGCTGCGCTGCCGGTAAGCGGAATTGAAACAGTGCTTCCGGCCAATGCACGAGGTGTAAAAGTCTGGATATTTGACGGCACGGAGGGAGAAACCGGAAGACCGCTGTACATCAACTATCATGGCGGCGGATTCATCAAGGGAAGAGCAGACCGCGATACTGTATACTGCAGTGAAATGGCTGCGGACATGAAAGCAATTATCTGGGATGTTGATTATCTGCTGGCACCGGAAGATCCGTTCCCGGCAGCTGTAAACGAGGCGTATGATATAGTTAGATATGCTTGGGAACACGCCGCAGAATATACATATGACAGGGAAAAGATTTTCCTGCTCGGTCACAGTGCCGGCTCCAATCTTGTCTGCGGTGCCCTTGCTCAGAATTACAGCAATCCTGTATTCCGGGTGCGCGGAATTATTCTGGACTACATGCCTGCTGACCAGCGTCTGAATCCCTTTACAAAGATCCGCACCGAGGATCTCCATGATCAGCGCAAACTCGGCCGTGCCCTGATGGAATACCATTATCTCGAACTCTACATGGAACCGGAACAGTCTGTGGATGTGCTTGCTTCACCGGCATTGCTGGATGATGAAGTGCTTGCGGCATTCCCGGATACACTGCTGATTACGGCAGGTATGGATTCACTGCGTGATGAGGGAGAAGCATTTGCAGTCAGGCTTGCTCAGGCGGGCACCGCCGTTACCTGGAAACGTTTCCGTAATTCCATGCATGGTTTCACAATCAACAGGAACGGAGAATGGCAGGAAGCACTTGCTCTGCACCGCCGTTTTCTGGGAAGTCTGTAAAATGAAGGAGAATAGACATGAAAATAACTGATCTCAGGCTGCGTTTTGCAAAACACTATCTGTTCGTTGAAATCGACACAGACGCCGGTATTACAGGTCTCGGTGAAGCGGGAAACTGGGGTTTCCTCAGTTCCACTGCTGATGCCATCATGAAATTCAAACCGTATCTGATCGGCAAAGACCCGTTCAATGCTGAAGATATCAGCCAGAACCTTTACAGGGCTGTATACTTCCGCGGCTCCGTCATTATGTCTGCTATTTCCGCCATTGATATTGCCTGCTGGGATATCAAGGGAAAAGCACTGGGTGTTCCGGTCTGGCAGCTGCTCGGCGGCAGAACAAGAGAAAAAGTACGCGTATATGCGTCTGTGATGTCCAAGTCAGAGGATCTCCATGAGCTGGCTGACAGTTACCGTGAACTGCAGGCACAGGGCTTCAATGCGGCCAAGATCTTCGTCAACGGTCCGGTAAATTCAAAGGACGGTTTTGATGAGTTCTATTCCGGAAGAGTCGAGGATGAGCTGGAAAAGGTCAGAGTAATCCGTGAAGCTGTCGGTCCGCACTTTGACTTCATTCTCGAAGCACACAGAGGCATGGATGTACCGACTGCCGTTACCTTCGGCAGAGAGGTGGAGAAGTACCGTCCGATGGTCTTCGAAGATCCCGTGACTCCGGATAACATCGACACCATGGCACAGGTAGCTGACAAGGTGAATATTCCGATTGCGACCGGTGAACGTTTCGCCAACATCAGGGAATTTGAGATGCTGATGAGAAGAACGGCTGTCCGCTATATCAGACCTGACGTATGTGCAGTGGGCGGTATTACGGCAACCAAGAAGATTGCGGCTATGGCAGAGGGCAATGATGTTCTGCTGATTCCGCATAATCCGCTCGGTCCGGTATCCACGGCTGCCTGCCTGCAGATCTGTGCATGCATTCCGAATCTGGGTATCCAGGAACTGCCGGGCTTCTGCCTGAACGGTGCTGAAGATGCTATGGTGAAGGAACCGCTGAAGTGTGAGAACGGCTTCATGGTGATTCCGGATGCGCCGGGTATCGGTGTGGAACTGGCTGACAATGCCGAGGAACTCTATCCTGCCAAGGAAAGAGGCTCCAATGTTGCCCACAGAAGTTTTGACGGGTCCGTTAAAGACTGGTAAGCATATGAGCATGGTGTGAGAGCATCATGCTTTTATTGTGTATGCACAAAGGCTGTATAATGAATACGTCCGTATCTCTTTGCGGACAACGGGAGGAAAGTAACACATGAAGAAACTGATCATGACAGGAATGATGCTGGCAGCGTTTGCCTGCACGGCATGTTCCGCACCGAAACCGGCAGAACCGGCAGCCACTGCGCCAGCGACTGAAGCTCCGGCAGAGAAGACACCGGAAGCGACAGCGACACCTGCACCGGCTGAAAAGACACCGGAACCGACAGCTGAAACAAAAACAGCAGAAGTACCTGCTGAACTTGAAGGAACCTATGCAGAAGAGATTGCCGGCCGCGGCAACTTCACACTTGCCAAAACCGAAACAGGTGCGCATCTTGATGTGAACTGGAGCAGCAGTGCTTTTGAAACAACCCACTGGGATATTGATGTCACATACGATGAAGAAAAGAACGCGCTTGTTTATGAAAATGCAGTCAAGACAAACATGGTCTTCGAAAGCGGCGACAAGCACACAGACACCGAGGAATACAACGACGGCACCGGATACTTTGAAATCGGTGACGGTACACTGACATGGTACGATGACAAGGAGAAAGACCGTGATCCTGCAGTCTTCAGAAAAGTTGACCAGGCCGGTATCGGTATGCCGAATCCGTGGACTGAAACAGCTGATCTTGCGGAAGCGCTGAGCATTGCCGGACTTGAATTTGATCCGCCGATTCCGGAAGCACTGCCGACAGGTGAACACGAAGTTGCTCTGAAGACATATATGGCTATGCCGGGCACTGTCACAGCTGTCTATGAAGGACAGGGCGGTGAGATGCAGGTCCGCAAAGCACTGAAGTTCACAGGTGATGATTTCAGCGGAGATTACAACACCTATTCCAAGACATGGGAAGAGAACTTCAAAGGTCTGACTGTGAAATGCGAAGGCGACGGTACAACCGTGAACAAAGCACTGTTCGCAGTCGGAGATGACAGCTGGTCTGTCAGCTTCAATGCCGGTGAGGAAGGCAATGGCCTGACCGTAAGTGAACTGCAGTCCCTGATCATGGGCATGCAGTAAGCAGAAGATACGAAAAAGGGACTGTAAAGAAATAAAATGATCCGACATTATATTGGGTCAGGCTGTTTCCGAGCAGCCCTTTTTATATCCGATGAACACTGCTGTTTTCCATACAGGTATGATACAAGTACTTTTTTATTTACGACGCTCTTTTCAAAGAAATAGTTGATGTACTATAAACTGCACACCGAAAACCTGAAAGAGGACTATTCTGGCTATGAAGAGGTAGAGAATATGTTGATCAATCAGGAATTTATCAATCA
>JAFUCL010000016.1 GCA_017459725.1 Solobacterium sp.
AGCTATACAGAATAAAATCATACCAGAATAAACCGGGTGATCTTTCTAAATCGGGAGTGAAAATAAATCTGTGTAAGTTAGTTGAGAGCGTACGGCTCAGCTGACATTACGAAGATTATTTTTGTATTCATGATAAGCTGTTAGATGCAAGATAGAAGTAACCAATTTGTGCAAACAGAAATAACCACAATTGGTTACTTTTTCATACCATGCCCGAAAGAAAGGACTGCAATGATACTTGCAGCCCTTATGCTGTTTACTTTGTAGGATCGCCGCCCTGCAGGAACTTACGGATATCACTGCAGAGTTCATGTACGTTGTCTTCACCGATGTAGATCATATGACCGGAGTTGTATTCCTTCAGGAAGACTCTCTCCTTCGGCAGTCCGGAATGATCCAGCATGTGATACAGATAACCGGATTCCGTGCAGAGATCGAACCAGCCGTTCGCAAAGAATACACGTGAACCGAAGCGTCTTGTCATGGCATTGCGCAGCTGTACGCTTGTTGTGCCGAGGGATTCATCCTTGTCCCAGTTCATGTAGTATCTTGCACTGGAGACATATGCACGGTCAAGCTTGACGTTCAGATACGGCAGAAGATCGCCGGTAACCGCTGCGTGGAAGAACGGATCGTAACGGTCTGCTGTAGCGTCATCTCTGAGACCCTTGTCAGCTTCCACGATTTCCGGTGTGAGCAGAGGTCTTGTGACACGGCCGTCATAACGGGATACAGCCTTGCCCTGATCCTTCAGCACTTCACTGCGGTAATCGTTGTCATTGATATCCAGACCGTGTCTGATCAGATATTCACGGGATACACCTGTGTAGTAGGAAACCTTTTCAATGATATGTTCTCTCTCTTCATCGGAGAGCGCTTCACCCTTGTACAGAGCCGCAAAGTATTCAGTGTCTGCGAAATGCTTCGCTTCCATAACAAATTCTCTGACGGTCTGGTTGGTCGGATGCTTGTGGTACCAGTTGACACCGGCATAGGTCGGGAAACCGAGCACGGAATCATTGACCGGCAGATTCTGTCCGAAGTACTTGCCTGCTGTAACGGTGTTGCCGATCATAACAATACCGTCAAAGGCAAAGCCGTAGGAACGGTTGTTGGTGCCGGTAGCTGCCATACCTGCCGCAATCGCATTTCTGGTGCAGCCGTAGCTCTCACCGATGAGGTATTTCGGGGATTTGCCGCGGTTGTAGCGTCTCAGCCAGCGGTCAATGAAGACCAGCAGTGCTTCCGCATCCTGCTGAATGCCCAGGAAGTTCTTTCCCTCTTCCGGATCCAGCAGAAGACCGTAACCTGTACCGACCGGATCAACGAGAACCAGGTCAGCGATATCAAGCAGGCAGTCCGGGTTGTCAATCACTTCATACGGAGCGATGGATGTCGGACGATCTGTCTCTTCATACTTCAGACGTCTGGTGCCGAGGAAACCTGCATGTACATACATGCACGCACTGCCCGGACCGCCGTTGTATGCAAATACGACCGGACGGTCATCGGTGTTCGCAACATCCTTACGGAAGTAGGAATACGAGAAGATCGAGGCAATTGCTTTGCCTGCATCATTATAGAAAACATTGTCTTCGCTGACGGTATGATACGGGATTTCCACACCGTTCAGAGTAATTGTGTGATCAGACTCAAAGCATGCCGGCTTGAAGTCATCGGGTTTAAAGCATTCAGTTCTGTACATACCAGATACTCCTTTCACCTATGGTTTCCGCAGAAACATGTTCCATTTCTTTTTATCATATGCCGGTATCCGCACACAACCAGTCATGGTAAACAAATGTAAAAAAACAGAGTGTTTTCACTCTGTTTATGAAAATATTTACTTAACCCTGACAGCGACCGCTACACCGTCACCGGTATCCGGCAGGAATTCCGTTTCAAACATATCGTTTGCCAGCAGCCATTCCCGGAACGCAAGGATCTTGGCAGCCATCTGCACCGTACTGCGGTTGGCGGACAATGATGGATTGTCGACGATACCGTGGAAGTTCAGATTGTCAAAGATGAATACGGAGCCGACATAGGAGAACGGCAGGAAATGACGCACATACCGCCTGTACTGCGACTTGGCCGCATCCACAAAGAACAGATCATAGTACTTTGCCGTGGAATAGTAGGCGGCGTCTGTTTCGTGCACAAAGATACGGTCGCTCAGTCCTGCTTCGGCGATATTCTTCCGCGCCTGTTCTGCCATCTGCGGATCGATCTCCAGCGTGTCTATCGTGATATTCTCACGCACCGAAGCCATTTCCATGGCCGACCAGCCCACCGCTGTGCCTGCCTCCAGAATCCGCATGATGCCGGGATGTTCCCGCAGATATTCCTTCAGAAATTCCATACCGGCCTTCTGCATCACCGGTACATGGTTTTCCCGCGCTTCCGCTTCCAGCTGATCAAGTTTCTCACTCATACATTACCCGTATACACATACCGCAGATATTTCCGGGCATGCTCCTGCAGTGAGTATATCACCTGCGGGTCGGTTGCGGGAACCGTATACCGGTAGCGCGGGAAGTAGCGGCTGATATGCAGCACAATATCCGGATCAATACCGGCCAGCCACTTTGCCTGCTCCTCAACAAACGCAGCACTGTCGCTTTTCCCCGGCACCGCCAGAATCGTCACTTCCGTATGACATGCTTGCGCAAAGCGTTCAATGGCATGGTGCACCATATCATAATCCCCGCCCAGCTCCCGGTAGAATTCCGCATCACCCTTCAGATCGATGTTCACCGCATCCGTAAAGGGCAGCACTTCATCCAGCACACGGTCACTGACGCATCCATTGGATACAAACACGATCTTCTTGCCGTGCGGTTTAACGAGCGCCGCAACATCCCGTGCATACTCCCAGGCAACGAGCGGTTCATTGTACGTAAAGGCAATGCCGAGGTTGTCCTCTTCCCTCAGGATGATCTCTGCCAGCTCTTCCGCACTGTATGCATACCAGCGCACGGTATCCTGATCCCGCATGGATATTTCATGATTCTGACAGAACGGACAGGAAAGGTTGCAGCCGTAACTGCCTGCCGAAAGAATCCATGAACCGGGATGGAAACGTGCCAATGGTTTCTTCTCCACCGGATCCATGGCCAGCGCTGTCAGTCTTCCGTAACTGACGCAGATATTCTCACCGTTCCGGTTCATCCGCGCCCGGCAGAATCCCGTCTTTCCTTCCGCAATATGACAATGCCTGAAACAGATATCACAGACAATTTCAGACATGCCGGATAACCTCAAACCGCTCGATGGTAAAGTCATCCCGTTCCGGATTGATGCCGCCTTTCTGACAGGCAATCCGGATCTGCTCATCCACCGTATCCACACCTTCAAGATCCGGCAGCAGCACTCCCGACCTGCCGTTGTACGAACAGAGAATCCCATACCGTTTAACGTCCAGTTCACTGCGGTCATGCACCGGTTCCATATCCCCCAGCACATCCACCGAAATCTCCAGGAACGGCAGCTCATCTTCCTCTACCGGATCAAACCGCGGATCCCGTGAACATGCACTGATGGCGTTGTATATGATCTCCTCTGCCACTGAACCCCGCACCGGTCTCATTGTCCCGATGCAGCCGCGCAGCTGCCCTGCCTCATGAATAGACACAAACACCCCGGCACTGCGTGCAGTCATCTCCTGCGGCAGTCCTTCCGGCACAGCTATGATGCGTTTTTCCTTCACCCATGCATGCACAGACTGAACGGCCAGCGCTACCCACGGATCTGCTTCATCCCGCTTTCGCTGCATCTTCTCCTTCTCCTCTTCCCGGTACTGATCCAGGAAGTTCCGTGAAGGATCCTCCGCACCGCACTCAAACAGAATCACACCGTAACCGACCCCGAAGGTATTCTCATGGCTCAGCACTTTCGGCAGCACCGCCATCCGGTCAAGCGCACCCGCCATCATAACAAATGACCTATGTCCGCATTCCATCGCCGTACTGCAGAATACCGGATCATATGCCAGCAGTCTGCCGAAATCACCGCTGCCCATGTCTGCCATGATCCTGCGGTCATATTCCGGTCCCTGCTCTCTGTATCCGTACGGACCGTCTTCCTTCTGACAATGCGCCAGATCACCGCTGGCAATGAACACTGCTCTGCGGTGCAGGGTATCGCTCATCTGCCGCAGATACATGCCCATCTCATAATGCCTGCTCAAAGGCAGTCCCGAAAGACCTACCCGCACTACCTTGAAGTCTGTATACACCTGCTGTAAAAAGTACAGCGGCACCATCGCTCCGTGATCATCCGTCAGGTCAGGCTCCCGGTCATATTCAATCCCTCCCGGAAAATCCTTCTCCTCCAGCAGGTTGGTCAGCTCATACGTAAACTGCCGGTCATATGCACAGGAGATCTTTACGTTTCCTGCTCCGAAATGCGCAAAACTGCCGGATGCCCTGGAACCGTCCGACACATTGAAATAATCCCTGTACATCAATGCATGCGGAGATGCCAGAATAATCGTATCCGGCTTCTTGGACGCAATGAATTCTGCTGCTTTACGATATGCATCCAGTGTATCCTGTATCTTTGTTTCCTCACCTCTGCCGATTTCATGCACGGCCAGAGGCGGATGCGGAACCATAACTGCACCGACGATCATACAGATTCCTCCTTTTTTCAAAAAAGTCCGAATTTGCACAGTGGACCTGAGTGCGATGTAAATCAACCTGTATAATGGTAGTTGTCCGAGAAAGGGACACCAGGAAATTTCTACGGGTTGATTAACGCTGGGCTTGGCGGTTCCGTTAATCAATCCTTAGAA
>JAFUCL010000017.1 GCA_017459725.1 Solobacterium sp.
CTTACGACCGTTCAAATAATCCTCGCATGCCTGTACTTTCTGCTCGTAACTGTATTTCGTTTTTCTTCCCATGATAAAATCCCACCTCCGTGGGCAGTGCTTCTTATATTTGCACTGTCTACTTTGGTGGGATCATATCACTGCCGCATGGTGCTGTTTTTCATATTCGTCTCAATATACGGCATGATGCCCGAGACCACACCCGGAATATCCAGCGGATTCATCTTACGCACCGAGGACATAACAGCCTTCATAACATTGTTCTGCCGCTCCATACGCACATAATCACTGTCCGTATACCGTATACGGCAGTACGAGAGCGCCTGTTCTCCGTTCAGGTGATACTCACCTTCCCCTTTGTAATCCAGACTGGTGCCGCGCCGCCAGACCATGTCGCTGATCTCCGCTTCCGTAAGGTAAATATCCACCCCGCCGACCAGATCCACCAGATGTTCCAGGGCTTCAAAGCTGAAGGTCACATACTGCGTGATATTCAGATCCAGGTTCATATTCAGGGTCTGCAGCGACAGCTTCGGTCCTCCCCACCAGTAGGAATGATTCCACTTGCTGTAATCATTCACCGGATCCGGTATCCAGACCAGTGTATCCCGCTGCACGGAGATGATCTTTACGGACCGTGTCAGGGTATTGAACGAGAGGATCTTGATGGCATCCGCACGCTCTGTGCTTGCCGCATCCGTTTCCGCATCATGATCTGCTCCGAACAAAGCAATGTTTATAACATGGGAAGGAAGCTTCGCAGCCTTGTCCGAGATCATCATCTCCGATGCCGCAAATGCCTCACTGTGACGCATCCGGTTCAGCCTCGCATCCACATACGTGTTGAAGCTGATCACCGTACAGCCGATCAGTACTGCAAGCACCAGGAGAACCTTCAGTCCCGTGCGCAGATGCCGTTTCGGCTTTCTGTTCATATCTTTACTCATTTACTGCAAACAAATCCTTTCAGTGCCTGCTAGTCAATATTCTCGAGAAGCAGCAATACATCATCCTGCAGCATCTTTGTATCTCCGTCAGGCGCAATCTGTTCCCCATTGCGTTTGACAAACAGGATCTTCAGTCCGTACCGCTCTTCGATTTCCTTCGTCTTCATCCCGATCCATGCACTGTCTATGCCGACGGTGATGATCTCCGTGTGGAATGTCTCATCCAGACCGCTGGCCTCGTTGTAGTTCTCGACAAAACCGGCAGAAATAATACCGGTGGGAATCGCCACTGCCATAACACCCAGGAAGGAAATCACAATTGCCATTGCCCTGCCCAGCGGCGTAATCGGATAGATATCACCGTAACCGACTGTCAGCAGCGCCGACACACTCCACCAGATACCGGACAATGCATTTTTAAACAGCTCCGGCTGTGCTTCATGCTCAGCGGAATACATACCCAGTGATGACGCCAGGATCAGCACCACCAGAATAAACAGCGATGACAATAACTGGTTTCTTTTCTCATAGAGAACAGAGGTAATGACATTGAACGAGTCATAATAACTGTTTATACGGAACAGATGGAAGATTCTGACCACTCTCAGCATTCTGAACACAATGAAACCGTCCAGGAAGAAGAACGGCAGAATCGTCAGCAGATCCACCACACCGTCATAGGAATGCAGAAACTTAACAACTGCCTTCCATGGTGTAAGTCCCGGATACAGCAGCGGTGCCGTCCAGATCCGCAGTGCATATTCCACGCAGAAAACCAGCAGTGTCAGCTGTTCCACAACACGCAGCACATGCATATACGGCTCCATCACCGCAAACGTCTCCAGGAACGTACAGGCAATGTTTAACAGGATAACCGCCACGATGAAATAATCAAACGCACGGCTTGGCAGATCCTCGCGGTTGCCGATCTGTATAATCGAGAATACTCTCTTTTTTTGCTCACTCATTGCAGGCATGTAGGTATTGTATCACAATCGATACATTCCTTTCTTCACACAAGTATTTCATGTTCACAATTCTACCGTTACTATTCTCCCAATGCACATCCATATCGTGTACAGATTTCAGAAGAGTACATAACACTGAATCAAAACGTCTGTACAGACAGCCTCATCTGTTTTCACGTCAGAATATCATAATGCTCTTATTCAGTGTTTGTATCATTATGCAAAAACACGGTTTTCCGGAATGTTTTTACCGGCGCGTTTATTATTTTGCCAGATGCATTATGATCCAGCTTAGCACATCAGCATAAGTCTTCTCACCATTTGCCACACCAAGAAAAAGACCAATCAGTTCAGCTTGAGTGTACTCAACAGTAATATCATTCAGTGCAAGCAACACAAGCATAGCATGAGCACCAATACGTTTATTACCATCAACAAAAGCATGGTTACTCGCCAGACCAAATCCTAATCTTGCTGCTTTCTGGAAAACAGATGGAAATAAATCTTTTCCATCAAAACTCTGAAAAGGTGCAGCAACAGCGGATTCCAGCATTCCTTCATCCCTCAGACCGTAACTGCCACCGGTTTCTGCAATGAGCTGTTCATGAAGCAGAATGATTTGTCTCTTGGACAGAACAATCATTTTGCCAGTTCCTCATAAGCTTCTTTATTCTTTTTGATCAGTTTCCTTGAAATGTTCAGAACATCATTATCAGCAGCCGCCTGCATTATTCCGGTTTCCGAGAATTCAATAACCAGATAGCGTGGTTTATTGTTTTTCATAATGATTACAGACCCATTCTGATCTACCATTTTGGCAACTTTGGAAAAGTTTTGATTTGCTTCAGTCATCGAAACAATGTAATCAGTATCAATCAGCATAAACCAGTCCTCCTTTGATCACTTGTATTATAGCAAAATAATAGGTTATATTTATCCTATTTTATACTGACATTCATAACAAAACAAAGACTCCGCAAAGTATATATTGCAGAGTCTCATTTGAATTATTCATGTATGCATCATCCTGATCTGCTCCCGGGCACTGTCACCATCAGCCCGGACCGAACGGTTTGCAGCAGATAATAAACTGTTATCCCAGTATTCCCTTCTTGGAATTCGCCAGCACCGGTATCTCTGTTGTGTCTTTATCGTTGATGTGTTCCCCGCTGTACTTCTTTGTCTCATCCGCAATCACCTTATTCAGCAACAATACGGCAATAATATTCGGCACAGCCATCAGACCGTTCAGAATATCCGCAATATTCCATACCACATTCAGCTCCACCAGTGATCCCAGCATAACCGCAATCACCCAGAGCACCTTGTACCACCGGATTGCCTTCTCACCGAGCAGATATACACAGGCGCGTTCGCCATAGTAATACCAGCCCAGGATCGTTGAGAACGCGAAGGTGATAAGACCAAACACCAATACCGGAACACCGATGACCGGGATTACCGAGAATGCATTGGTGGCGATGGTTGCACCGTTGCCGGAAAGACCGTCAATACCCGGATACTTGATGATAGAGGATACCATAACAAGACCGCTCATCAGACAGATGATTACCGTATCCCAGAAGACACCGGTCATGGCTACCAGCGCCTGCCGTTTGGGATTGGCTGTCTGCGCCGCTGCCCCTACTAACGGTGCCGAACCCATGCCTGCCTCATTGGAGAACAGGCCTCTTGCAAAACCATACCTGCATGCGGTCATCACAGCTGCACCGACAAAACCGCCGCCGGCAGCTCTTGGTGAGAATGCCGAAGAAACGATTGTACCGATGGCCGCAGGAAGCACATCCCTGTTGATGATCAGGATTATAAGACATCCTACGAAATAGAACAGTGCCATAAACGGAACCAGAGCTTCCGCAACCTTTGTAATTGATTTAATACCGCCGATAATGACCACACCGACCACGGCTGTCAGCACGACTGCCACAACCATCGGTGATACATTGAAATTCTGGGTGACATTGACCACAACCGCATTTGCCTGTGTCATATTGCCGATGCCGAATGCGCATACCGACGCCAGCACCGCAAATACGATACCGAGCCAGCGCATGTTAAGACCGCGGTCCAGGGCATACATGGCACCGCCGATCATGGCACCGTTTTCACTCTTCACACGGTATTTGACCGCAATCAGATTCTCCGCATATTTGGTCGCAATCCCGAAGATACCGGACAGCCACATCCAGAGCACCGAACCCGGACCGCCCAGCGCAATGGCAGTGCCTACGCCGATGATATTACCGGTTCCGATGGTGGAGGAAAGTGCTGTTGTCAGGGCCCCAAACTGTGACACATCACCGGCCGCATTCTCATCTTTCTGCACGGACATCCGGATTGCCTTGAATATATCCTTCTGGATAAAGCCGGTACGGATTGTCATGAACACATGGGTGCCGAACAGCAGAACAATCAGCGGCCAACCCCATACAAAAGCATCAATTTTATTGATAATCTCCGCAAACATTATGGTCTGTCCCCTCTCTTAAAACTCTAATTGAATAGTATCACAACACAGGAATGAAATTGTTATAATTCCTCTCTGTGAATGAAACATATTCAATTATTTTTGAAACACGTTTCAGGAAAGCGTGCAGCCCACATAAAAGGAAGGTTTCCCTTCCTCTGAACAGTTATCTGACCGGCAGTGGTTCCGTATTCTCCGGTTCTCTGTAGAACGGTTCCGTCTTTACCGTGATATGAATACGGAAGTCATTGATCTCGTCCTTCCTCAGCTGCTTGTATACCTGACGTGAGGAAATACCGAGCGTGCACTGCACATCTTCATTGACATGTCTGCCCTGCATAACAAGCGCTGCTTTGGCAAGATCGGCATAGCTGGCATTCGTGCAGCTGCCCATGAAGACCTGCTGTACAGGCGGACGGTCCTTGAGTTCACGCATCGGGATGACATGATCCGGCTGATGCGGCAGCGCCACCAGCGGTTCCAGCGAAGAAAGATCCAGCGTCATCTCTTCATCATATTCGTCATCTTCATCCGGCAGCATCTCCACATACTGATCACCGCGCTCCTGTGCTTCCAGGAATCTCTTTACAACATAATCGGCCGGGAAAATGGAGGATGTAGCACCCATTTCCGCACCCATGTTTGTGATTGTCATACGTTCCGGCACTTCCAGTGCTTCCGCACCTTCACCGACATATTCGTATACTTTGCCAAGACCGCCCTTGATGCTTTCCCTTCTCAGCATTTCCAGGATGACTTCCTTGGCATTGACACCAGGCTTCAGTCTGCCGGTCAGATTGACCTTTACGACTTTCGGCATGGTCAGACGCATCGGCACACCAGTCATGGCCGTCGCAACGTCCATTCCGCCTACACAGATGGAAAGCATACCGACAGCACCGC
The DNA here is from genome assembly GCA_017459725.1 of Solobacterium sp. GTDB lineage: Bacteria > Bacillota_I > Bacilli_A > Erysipelotrichales > Erysipelotrichaceae > Bulleidia. The sequence continues at coordinate 5,307 of JAFUCL010000017.1, forward strand.
CCGAAGGTGTGGCTGTCACCGCCCATCAGCAGCTTACCCGGTACGGCAAAGCGTGCTGTATGAATAGTATGGCAGATATCGTCGCCCGGTTTCATTTCAGATGGTTTGGCAAGATGCGAAAGAATTATCTTTTTTGTCAGATTCATTCCCATAAAACGTATTCTCCCTTTGATATCATTATAGAAAGCAGTAAAAACACCGGTAAAATACATAAAACCGTATGGATTTCATACGGTTTTCTCTATGTTCTTATTTTTCCTTCAGAATGCGCGCACCCGGATCCAGCTTATTCATCAATGCATAGCTGCCCACGGCAATTGCCACACCGCCCGGAACGTCAATGATGTAGTGCTGCTTGGTCAGAACCGTGGACAGACTGATCAGCACAGCTGTCAAAAGTGAATATGCCTTGAATCCCGCTGAAATCTCCGGCTGATGTCTTACACCAAGATAGCAGTATGTACTGATCAGACAGTGATACGAAGGAAACAGGTTGAATGCCTTCTCACTGCCGTCCGCCGCATAGATCACCTTCAGCAGACGGTTGAACGGACCGGGCTGTTCTGCCGCTTCCATCAGTCCCTCTTTTGTTCTGTCCATGTATGTGGGCATAAAGACAAAGAACAGGAACCCGATCACATAGGACAGTGACAGTCCGCAGATATAGTTGATGAAGTTCTTCTTCTTGGTCAGCGATACCGCCATCGGACCCATGATCCAGAAGATATACGAGTATAAATAGACAACCGACCAGACCGGCACAATCGGAATACGGTCATCTATAGCCGGTATCTTGCATTCAAACGCATGCTCTTTTCTGCCGGAAACCTTGCTCAGAAGATCACCGAGTCTGTACATTCCGTACTGCAGAGCAAAATAGCCAATGCCTGCCGCTATTCCCCACCAGGGAACTCTTCTGATCTGTTTCCGGAATCTCTTCATAACACTTCTCCAAACTTCTTTGTATAACTCAATACATTATAAATGGATACATGAAAAAACGGTGACGACAAATCACCGTTTCCTGTATATAAGGTTGTCCTGCAGGTGTTACTTATGATCAGACATTCTCGGAGAAAGTATCCGGATGATTGGGATCAAACTGTTCATTGGCCCACATTACGGTCACCAGATTCTCGGTATCAGAGAGGTTGATGATGTTATGCGTATATCCCGGCAGCATATGCACGGCCTGTATCTTCTCCCCGCTGACTTCGAATTCCATGATCTCATCCGAACCGATGCGGCGCTCCTGGATGAGTGCATGTCCGGAGACAACGATGAAGAACTCCCATTTGCTGTTGTGCCAGTGCTGTCCCTTGGTAATGCCCGGCTTTGAGATATTCACGGAGAACTGCCCGCACTTCTCTGTCTTCAGCAGCTCCGTAAAACTGCCGCGCGCATCCGACTTCATCTGCAGATCAAAGATCGTCTTCTCCTTCGGCAGATACGACAGATACATCGAGTACAGTTTCTTTTCAAAGCTGCCGGCGGGAATCTCCGGCATGACGAGGGTCTGCGGCTGATCATGGAAGACCTGCAGCAATTCTACGATCCGGCCCAGGGTTGCTTTGTGCATCACCGGTGCATAGCAGTACTTACCTGTTTCACACGGCACGGCATTCACACCGTCGTATTCACAGCGGTGCTCTTTGCCTTCCAGAGCATCAAACATCTCATCCATCAGATCATCGATGAACAGCAGCTCCAGCTCCACCGTCGGATCATTAACTGTTATCGGCAGATCACGGGCGGTATTGTGGCAGAAGGTTGCCACGGCACTGTTGTAATTGGGACGGATCCACTTGCCGGCAAGATTCGGGAACCGGTAAACCAGTACTTTGGCGCCGGTCTCTTCCTGATAGGCAAAGAAGAGATCCTCCCCTGCCTTCTTGGAAAGCCCGTATTCAGAAGTGCCGAAGCGTCCGCTGAGACTGGCCTGCACACTCGAACTCAGCATCACCGGGCATCTGTTCCCCTGTGCTTTCAGGGTTTCCAGCAGAGTGCTGCTGAAGCCGAAGTTTCCCTTCTGAAATTCAGCGGGATCCTGCGGTCTGTTCACACCGGCCAGATGGAAGACAAAATCACAGTCACGGCAGTATACCGCAAGATCAGCCGGATCGGAATCAATGTCATATTCATAGATTTCCCCGATCTGTATGCCCGGTCTTGTGCGGTTTTTGCCGTCACGGATATTCTTCAGATTCTCGCAGAGATTGCGGCCGACAAATCCCTTTGCACCTGTGATCAGTATGTTCATAGTTTCTCTCCTGTCTTCTCTATTCTACTCTGTTACCAGATCCGCGGTATCAGTCTGTACTTCACTTTCTGCATATATGCTGTGTATCCCGGCAGCTCTTCTGCCAGCAGCTTCTCCTCATCCCTGATCCGCAGCACAATGATCGGAATATAGCCGAGCATGAGCGCAAACGCCAGCAGTGATCCGAGGATCAGCGGCATGCTCAGAAACAGCAGCAGTGTTGCCATATACATCGGATGCCGCACAACACCGTACAGCCCCGTATCAATGACCTTCTGCCCCTGCTGCACTTCAACGCTTCTCGAAAGATATGCATTCTCCCGCAGCACCTCCGCATACAGCAGATAGCCGCAAAGGAAGACTGCTGCCGCAATCAAAGAAACACCAAAGGGAAGCGGCCGTCCGGCCCGGAACACCAGTCCGGAGATGACAAACACCAGTACAAAGAGAATACCGCTGAAGAGAATCACCTTCTTCTGATCGGATCGCTCTTCCTTCAGCGTAAGTCTTTTCCTGAGCAAGTCCGGTGCTTTCGCCAGCATGACAAACCCGGCAATGATCATCGGCACAAAGAGAACAATGATCATCAGCCATCCCTGCGGATAAGCAAAGGTCCCGGCCGGCAGAAAAATCAGAATACCCATCAGAAGTATGCCCGCACCTACTTTGCCGAGTGCCTGCACAAGCAGATTGTCTTTTGTTTCCATATTGTTACTCCAGTTCTGTATGCAGAGAACTTCCTTTTCCGTCATGTGCTTTGGTTACGATCAATTTGCGCGGGATTCTTTCCTCGAGTTCCCGACGGTGACTGATGATGCCGATGATTTTGCCGTTGGTCGACAGTGTCGTTAACATATCCACGGCTTCGTTCAGGGAGGCATCATCCAGGGTGCCGAATCCTTCATCGATGAACAGCGCATCAACCGTAATGCCGCCGGCATTGGAACTGATGCGGTCCGAAAGACCCAGCGCCAGACTCAGCGAAGCCTTGAAGCTTTCGCCGCCGGACAAAGAACTGACCGGTCTTGTTCTGCCGGTATAGTTGTCCAGCACATCAAGACTCAGGGCATTCTTTCCGCTGATCTCTTCGGGATCTTCATGTCTGCACAGTTCGAACTGACCGCCGCTCATGATCGACAGTCTGGCATTGGCTGCCGCAATGATACTGTCAAACCCGGCTGCCTGCACGTACTGTTCCAGGGTGATCTTGTTCCGCCCGGACAATGTGCCGTTGATCAGTCCGCTCAGTGTACTGTAAAGACTCTGGGTATGCAGAAGAGAAGCAGATGCACCGATCTCCTGTTCCAGTTTTTCCTTCATGGACGTGTTGTGTTCACGCAGGAAGCGCTGCTCACTGACGGTTTCCCGCAGCTCTCTGACCTGTGTCTGGGCGGCTTCGGTTTTGGCTTTGACTTCGGTGGAATCCTGCGGTGTTTTACCGGCCAGTTCCCCTTCGCTCTGTTTGATCAGCTGTGCGTTCAGCTGCACCTTTTCCGCATACTCTCTTAACCGCTTCTCTTCAGCAGCGACTTCTTCTTCAGAACGCAGATGATTCCGTACATCCCGCTCATCCGCAAAGGCATGTTCATGCATGGACGCCTGCAGGATTCCTTCCGCTTCCTTCAGTGCTTTATCACTGTTTTCATACAGCTGTTTCTCACGGGCAAGCGCCGCTTCCGCCGCACTCAGTCCTGCCGCCGCATCCTTCTCCTGTTTGCGCAGGGATGCTGTTTCAGCGGCACAGGCTGCAGCCTTGCGCTCCAGTGCCTCGCGTGCTTTTCTTGCCTCATCAAGACCGGCATACGGCATTTCCGGAAGTCCGGCCAGAGCTGCTTTGCGGGCAGCGGATTCACTCTGTACCTGGCTCAGCTCTTTCTGCGCATTCTCATTCTGTGTATTCAGGGCGAGGCTTTCCTGCCGGTTCTTTTTTACGGCCGCTTCCGCCTGTTCATACAGCTGTGTGTTTTTACGCAGTACGTCCAGTGTTTCCTGCGTCTTTGCGTATGCCTGCTTTGCATGATCACGGCACTGTATGGCAGCTGCTTCATACGCCTCCGCATTCTCCGGTATCTCCACGGTCTCCATGCCTTCCGCAGATGCTTTCCGGATCAGACCGCTCAGTTTCTCAAGAATGCTTTTATCGGTTTCCTGCAGACGGATCCGTGCTGCCGAAGCATCGGCGACAGCTGCTTCGCGTTTCTTTCCGGCCTGCTCTGCTTCACTGCGCGCCTGTTTGAGCTGCGCTTCCGAACAGCCTTCTTCACTCAGCACTGCAGGAGATGGATGATGCACGGCGCCGCATACCGGACACGGCATACCTTCCTGCAGGTTTGAGGCAAGAATACCGGCAAGGGAATCGTTGTAGCGCTTCTCCATGCATTCAGCAAGTGCCGAAGCCTTGGCGGCTGCCTCATCCTTCTCCAGATAGATCTGCTGCTTTGCTTTAAGATCCGCCGCATATTTTCTGCGCACAGCTGTATCCCTGTTGATCAGTGTTTCCAGCTCCCGGCATATTTCTTCCTGTCTGGAAAGAACGGCAGAAGCTTTTTCAAATGCCGCCGGAGAATCCTTCAGCTTTTCGGCCGTTTCACTGTCTTTCTCAAGTGCCGCCGTACATGCCTGCAGTTTCCTGCGGATCTCTGCTGTTTTTGTCTGCAGCGCTGCTTCCTGTTTCTGCAGCTGTTCTGCTTCTCTGCGAAGGGTCTCTCTTCTTTCGTACTGGCTTTCCGTATCCTTCATGCGTCCTGCTTCAAGACGCAGCTTCTCGCCCTGGGCTTCAAGTGACGGCAGCTGCTCAAGAGCTTTGGCCGCATCTTCGGAATTCTTCTGTGCTTCCTTCTGTTTTTCCTCCTGCAGCTTCACACGTTCGGCGGCAGTGAGGAGTTCCTTCCTTCGTTTCAGCACATCGCGGTACAGCGGACCGATGATGCGCACGGCTGTGATTTCTCTGTCCAGAAGCTGTCTTCTCTGACGCATTGGCTCAGCCTGTTCCTGCAGAGCCTCCGCTTCCTTCTTCAGCTCTTCCAGCTTCTTGAAACGGTTGTTGGTTTCATTGATCAGGGTCAGCTCTTTGCGAAGGGTATCCAGTTCCTTCTCTGCTTTCTCCGCTGCTTCCGCTGACTCCTTTTCCTTATCGGTGTTGTCCTGAATCATCCTTTCCAGCATACCCGCAAGCTCTTCCGTATGATAGGCATGTCCGCTTTCTTCCATTGCCTGCAGCACATCTTTGCACTGTTCTTCGACGGTACTGCCTTCGGCTCTTGCGGAGGAAAAGTACTGGATGATCTTCCGTTCGCTTTCACGCACTGCCTCATCCGCCGCACTGCGTTTTGTCCGCAGCACATCCCCCATGATGCGGTAGCCTTCCGTCATGAAGATCTTCTGCAGAATCTCCGTACGCTCATCCGACTTCGCATTCAGCAGCTGGTAGAACTCGCCCTGGGCAATCATGGAGATCTGTTTGAACTGATCAAAGTCGATTCTGAGGAGATCAATAATGGCTTTGTTTACATTGCGCACCTGTTCAATCGGTTCACTGTCCGGCATATGGAGAACTGCTTTTTCAAGCTGCTTCACGGTTCCCGATCCGCGCTTCTTTGCCCTTTCCTGCTGCGGTCTGCGTTCAATCCGGTATTCCTTTCCCCGGTGTGTAAACGTCAGTTCCACAAAGCATTCCGCATCCGCCGGCGCATAATCACTCCGGAATGAGCGTGTCTGCCGGTAGGTGCCGCTGGCTTCGCCATACAGGGCAAAACTGATGGCATCAAAAATCGTCGTCTTGCCGGCTCCGGTGAGACCTGTGATCAGATACAGACCGGCATCACCGAACTGTGTAAAGTCTATCTCGGTTCTTCCCGCATACGGTCCGAACGCATTCATCACCAGCTTAACCGGCTTCATCTTCAACACCTGCCTCTCCTGCAGCTTCCCGCAGAATCTGCCATTCCTCTTCAGAAGGTTCGCCGCCGATCACCTGTGCATAGAAATCCCGCATCAGATCCGCAAAGGATGTTTTCGCAGTGATCTTTGAGAAATCAAAGTTTTCAATCGCGGCGGTATGACTGTTCTGATAATTCAGTTTCATAATGTTGGGATAATCATTGCGCAGAATGGATATGGCATCCGGTATGATCTCCTCATCCGTCAGGGTTGCATATATGTAGTCATCCGCATCCGTGATATTGGCGGGATCCGTCAGCTTTGCGAGCGGTCCCTTGATATGGCGCATCTCATGGAGCGGTGTCAGTTTTTTTAATTCAATGTCGATGTTCCCTTTTTCCTTCATGGTGATAACAGGAACACTTTTCTCATGCCCGATTTCACTTAGGGAATACTTGAGCGGCGAACCGCTGTATCTGGCGGTATCACGTCCTGCCAACTGCGGGGAGTGGATATGTCCCAGAGCGACATAATCAAAAGCTTCATATGCGCTGACATCCACCTTTTCAATGGTCCCGACCTGCTCGGCGGCCGTATTCTCGGAGCCCGCACTGACGGGATCCTTTGAACCGGACACAACAAACTGATGGGACAGGATCACATTGCGTTCTTCCGGATTTACACTGCTTACCGAGATAGCCGAACGGATGGCCGCATCATAGGTATCCGTATCCAGTTCCGGATGAAAGTACCGCACCCGTGATGCCTTGACAAACGGGAGACAGTAAAAATGCACCGGACCGTATTGATCCTCCAGGGTTACACAGGGAACCGTACCGTCATAGATACTGACGATATGGATGCCTCTTGCCCGCAGCAGTGAACTGCCGAAATTCAGCCGCTCATCACTGTCGTGGTTGCCGCTGATCAGAATGACGGTAATATGATTGTCTGCCAGTTCGGTCAGAAAACGGTCCAGCAGCCTGACGGCTTCTTCACTCGGGATACTGCGGTCATAGACATCACCTGCGATCAGAACCGCATCCGCTTCCTCTTCCAATGCAATATTTTTTATCTTGTTCAGTATATCTGCCTGGTCCGCAAGCAGACTGATATCATTCAGCGACCTGCCCAGATGCAGATCGCCCAGATGCAGAAATTTCATGATTTGCCTCCAATTGGATTCTTATTCAATTATAACTCTATTGCAGGCGAGAAAACCCACGGTATAAACCGTGCGGATGATAGCCTAAAGAGTTTTGCTTAAAACTGAAAGGTATAAATTGTATGTAGATGTAGCTTACGTTTACATCTACGCATGATATAATATATCTGTGAATAATATCTACCGACATACCAAGACTACGGTCTCTTTCATCAACTATCATTTTGTCTTCTGTCCCCGGTACAGGCGGAAGATCTTTAATATTCACGGTGTCGAAGCTCGTTTCAAGGATCTGGTCTATGAAGTTTGTGAAGAACATCAGATCAATATACTGGCCATGGAATGTCATGCGGATCATGTTCATATGTTCGTCAGCGCTCTGCCTGATATGTCGATCCCTGAGATCATGAGACTTGTTAAAGGATCTACTTCTCTTAAACTGCGTCAGGAGTTTTCCGCGCTGCAGGCCATGCCCAGTCTTTGGACCCGCAGTTACTTTGTCAGTACTGCCGGAAATGTAAGTTCCGAAACGATCAAATGGTATGTAGAAACACAAAAGACAAGACCATAGGAGAAATATGCGCAAAGGTGTCCGGTTCAGAGCATATCCGAATAAAGC
>JAFUCL010000018.1 GCA_017459725.1 Solobacterium sp.
AATGTTCAACTCAGGCAATGTTACAAGAAAGCGCAATCGACACCATGAAAATATGGAGGACAGGTTACCCTATCCTCCATATTTTTGTGATGTCTGTACAGTGATTTATTTTCCTTGTCTACTTGACAAGAGTCGGATCACGATGCCATGCTTCCTATCTTGTCAATTTACGGCATATCCGTCTGGTTATGAATGACAGTATACAGATGGCAAGCGGAGAACTGATCCCTATCAGCAAATCCAGGAAACGTCAGTTTCAGCAGGATCTGCTTAACTACGCGGAGGATTCCATATGATGTTTGATATCAATAGCATTGCAGAACAAATGACTTATTTGCTGTTCGACATATTGTCGATCATCATCTTCTTTCGGGGCCTGCCGGACAAAAAGACATCGATCACGGGCAGGATGCTTTCTTTAATGCCTTTTCTGCTTTTTCTGCCCCAGTATCTGTTTGCTGCACAGATTATATCCATTACATACCGTTTTCTGATCAGACTCATTGTCAACTACTTCTATCTTCGTCTGCAGAAACAAACAGAGCGGAAAGAATCCATCTACCTTGCTTTGATATCGCATATCATCTACACTTCCTGGACGGTTATATTCATGACCCCCCTCCTGTTTCCTGCCCGAAAGATTATCCTGTTTCCTAACCATCTGCTGATAAACGGCATTGTACGGGCTGCACTTGTTTCCATACCGCTTCTGCTCCTTATGGAAGGGATGCAGAGACTGATCAAGCCAAATACTATTGCACCGTTCCACATCGGAAGAATGAGCCTCCTGCTGGTATTCAACCTGATGGAACAGATCCTGAAACATTATTCCTATCTGATTACCCGGTCCACCCCATCTGATCCGCTGGAACTGACAATCTATGCTTCATTCTTTCAGATTTCCATGCTGGCGGTGCTGTACTTTTTGGAAATGCATGGGAAACAGGTCTATGACAATGAGAAGAACATTCTTGCTGCCCAGGCAAGAGAATATGAGATTGAAAACCTGCAGACACAGATACGTGCATCTGATCAGATCCGTTCGCTCTCCCATGATATGCGCAACCATCTGATTGCTCTGGAAGCTCTGAGTGATGATCCGAAGGGACTGAAAAGCTATCTGTCCGCATTGCTGGAGGAGTCCGATGTATCACAACAGGTATTCCATACCGGAAACAAGATTCTGGATGGCCTATTGGATTCCAAGCAGACTGCTGCTTCAGCATTATCCATTCAGCTGAAGGTACAGCTTCAGGCATCCCTGCTGTCGTTTCTGTCAATGAAAGACCTGTGTACCATCTTCGGCAACGCCATCGACAATGCCATCGAAAGCTGCGCCAAGATTGAGAATGTCAATGAACGCATCATTCATATTTCCAACCGAAGCCTTGCCGGAAACCTGATCATACAGATCAAGAATCCATGCACAGAAGAAGTAACTTTCCGAAACGGACTGCCGCAGTCCACCAAATCAGACTCCATTCAGCACGGAATCGGTTCGTTCAACATCGCCAGAACAGTAGAAAAATACGGCGGAATGGTCTACTTCGATACTTCCGAACAGAACAAATACAAACTGAAGATCCTGATTCCTCTGCCGAAAGAAAAGCTTTCAGAAGAAAAGGACCTTTCGGTCCTTCAGTCAGCACATATTACATTATCTGAACGGTAATATACACGAGGAAGTGTTTCTTCCGGATAGGATCCTGCATCCGGCAGGATCCCTTCTTTTTTCCTGCGGACAATCTCTTTTCCGTATCTGATAATCTGTTCAACTTGTTCGAGCGGCTGTCTTCCATCCCCGTGTCCATACCAACTGCTGTAGCCTTCTTTCAGGTAGTTCACAATGGAATCGGTATGTTTCAGCCATTCTTCAATGCTAAGACATCCGGCCAGCTGTAAGAACATATAAGGATTAACAGCATCACCGGAAACAATGATTTTGCTCTTGTGGTCGATGAAAATCCTGCTTCCCTTTGTATGTCCAGGAAGTTTCTCAGTTATGATCTGTCTGTCTCCGAGATCGAATATCGTAGCATCATTGATTGTAAGGATATCGCAGTGTGACGCGGATACAGGATTGTATTCGAGGCCGAATCTCTCACACATCCCCCTGCTTGCCTGTGCACTGCCGATGCTGTCGTATTCGGCGCTTAAATCATCCGGATCACAGTAATACATGCCGTACTGTCCGGCAGCACCGACATGGTCGGGGTGTCTGTGTGTAGCAGCGCAGATCAGTGGTTTATCAGTGAGCTTCCGGATCGCATCAGACAGGTTTCCGGCACCGCACCCCATGTCGATGAGAAGTGCTTTATCCCTCCCGGTAAACAGATATATGTTTACGACATCTTTTTCCGTGATGCGGAAGAATCCTTCTGATATTTTTTCGGCAGAATGGTATTGGGTCAATTGCTGCATAGTCTCTCCTTTAGCATGGAACTGCTGTTTTCACAGCAGTTCCGTTCACATGTATGGTTTATTCAGCAGCAGGTGCACTTACATAATCGGAAGCGTACGTGGATGCGGAAGGATCAAAACCAAACATACCAATATTCATTTCCAGGATACCGTCCTGGGCAACAGAGATACCGTCTCCTTCGTAGAGTGCTTTAGCAATAGCATGTTCTTTCAGATACTGGTTGAAAGCGTCAAGGTTAGCATCGGAAGGATCATCCTCTGCAGCAAACAGGAGCTTTGTCAGTTCTTCATCATGTGTGAAACATACGGAACCGTTGGACCATGCGTTCGGGTTGAAGTTTGCGTCCCACACCTGCAGCACATTCTGGTAGAAACCCTTCATGTTCAGGCAGATATCCCATTCTGCGGATTCCATGGAGTACTTCATGTACAGAGCCTGTTCTACAGCCATATTGTTGACTTTGAAGCCTGCTTCTTCGAGATTTGCAATCATGACGGAACGCACAGCATCAGAACCCATCATGGAGGACAGAACACGTATTTCAACCTCACCAGGTTTATAACCTGCTTCTTTCAGGTATTCCTGTGCTTTTTCAGGATTGTAATCGAAGTAATCTTCCTCTTCCCATTTTGCAAGATACCCGTTTGTCTTTGAGTTTCCGAAGCCCTTCAATACTCGTGCGGTATCTTCCGTATATCCGGCTGCCAGCATGATTGCCTCAGAATCTAGGGCATAGAGAGCAGCTTTTCTGAGGTTTTCATTCTGTGCGAACAGGGATGTACTGTTTTCATCCATGTTGACGAAGATCACATTGAAGGTCGGTGTTACGGAACCGATCAATACGTTGTAGCCTTCATTGGCTTTGCCGTTCTCGAAGAAACGATGCAGGTTCTGTACGCTGATTGAAGCGAAGTCCAGTTCCTGTGTCTCCAGTCCGATGGAACGCATGGATTCTTCGGTAACGACCTTCAGGACGATCTCCTTGACATTGCGTGCTTCGGTCGGGTTCATGTCTTCCGGATTGGTCTTCCAGTAATTCTCTTTGGCAGCCATAATGACTGTGGAACCATCGATGATTTCCTTAACGGTATACGGACCTGTCGTGGCTGGATCCTTCATCTTTTCTTCATCAGAAGCATTCTCGAACCATTCGCGGTTTATCAGAGACAGACGACTGTCACAGACGAGCGTTTCGATCGTTCCCGGAATTTTCTTGTTTACGACCATACGCAAATGGGTATCATCAATTGCTTCAAAGGATTCAACGTCTGTCTGGTACGGTGAGAAGAGATAGAACTGTGCGCACTGTTCATAGGACCAGATGACGTCGGATGCTGTGATGCGGTTTCCCTTGGAATCTACGGCGTTGTCGAACAGCTCAATGTCATATGTGTAATCATCAACAGCAGTGATGGACTTGCCGATGTAAGGTTTGGCGTTGTCAATAGTATCACCTGCTTTGATATAGAACAGCGGTGCATACAGTGCGTTCTGAATCTGCATTCTGGATGCACTGATGGTTCCGAAGGGGCTGCAGTCGGTCGCGGTGGAATTGACTGCGACGATGATCCTGTCTACCGGTTCGGAAGCAGTTGTTCTGGTTTCGTCTTCTACCTTGCCGGTAGCTACGGAGGTATCCATCGTGGATTCCGGTGTTTTTTCGGAAGATGCATTTGTTGTTGCAGCGGATGATGTGCCGCATCCTGTCAGAATCGCAGTTGTCAGAAGAACTGCTGAAACTTTATTTAACCAATTGCTTTTCATTTTTTCCTCACATAGATTTACAAGTATAGGACCATCTGGCCAAATGGTCTATCCCGTTTTCAGCAGATGCGTCCATCGCCGTTCTTATCGGGCAATTCAAGAATACACATCCCCTGGAAAGAAAAAAATGACCACTTATGTTTATCAAAAACATTTTTGTTTTATTATTGGAGTAAGGTAAAACATTATGACAATTACGCAATTGATCTACTTTGAACATGTTACCAGAACCCTGAACATTTCCAGAACAGCAGATCATTTTCAGGTTTCCACCCCTGCCGTATCCAGAGCAATCCGAGACCTGGAAAAAGAATATGAAACTGTATTGTTTCTGCGTGACGGAAACAAACTGCGCCTGACCCCCGCCGGCATCGTTTTCCGTGACAATATCCTGCGCTTTCTGAACCAATACCATGATCTGGAAAATACTTTGCAAAATGCCGGTACAGCAGCTGCCAAGCCTTTTGTGCTTGGAACATCCCAACAGTTTCCCAACAGTTCCTTCAGTGTCCTCTATAAGTTCTTTCAGACCAATTATCCGGAAATGAATATCATTCTGCGTGAAGAAGGAATCGATGCGATTACCAGGCTGCGTCTGGGTACTCTGGACGGTGCCACATTCATGTTGAATGAGAATGATCCTGCTTTTGATTTCCTGACGAAAGACAACACCTATGCCAAACAGATCGGTACCATCCCGATGCATCTGTACTGTCATGAGAAGCTGTTTCAAAGCAGTGACGAAGAGATATCCGCTGCCGAACTGAGCGGTGTTCCCATTATCACTGTCAAGCCGAATGACAAGATGATGTATCACGAAGAGATTCTCTATAACGCTATGGAACATCCGAATATCCTGGCGATTACCGCCCAAACACTCGTTGCGGTCAATACTGTACAGGACGGATCTGCGGCAGTGATCCTGCCGGAGTTTGATTATCACTTCAGTTCCGATATCGGTGTCTATACGATCCGGGAGTTCTCCCATATCAATGTATACTTCCTGTATCAGGAAGAAACCGATGAAGTCTATACTGTAATGAAAGCACTGCAGGAACTGTACACACCAAAAAACAGGTGACCGCTCACCTGTTTTTCATGCGTGCATATTCCTGTACAATCAGGCTTTCACAGGCTTCCAGCTGGTAGGGATGCGAGAGCTGATCATGCAGTGAATCAAATACGATTGCTTCATTCACAAAATCCGGAACATTGCTTCCTTTTGAACAAATCATCCAGATCCGGGATTGTTTCAAAGCATCCTGTTTTCCTCTCAGGTTGGGATAATCAAAATACGATCCGGTATAGGAAAAGATCAGAATCAGTTCGTTCTTCGCCGACAGGATACGCTCCATTTGCTCAGCATAGGACACACATGTCTCAATCCTTTTTCCGAGCATAAGCAGATCCACCTGCAGATCAATCGCAGCAGCTTCTGCTTTCAGCATTCCGTATGCGCTTACCTTTTCATATGCATGAATGTCATTGCAGAGACGCTGTATCTGCCGGGAATCAACGCTATGTACAACCATGGACAGTGCATCGGAAACATGCGTATTCCAGGATGCAGGATCATCTGTCGTCTCAAAGCGGAAGGATGCATCGGCGAGAATCTGTTTAAGCTCGCTGAAATCTTCCAGTCCGATTTCACGGCAAAACCGGGATATCGTCCCGGTTCCGACATGACACTTTTCCGACAGTTCCTTGATTCCCAGAGAAGAAGCCTCTTCTCTGTGGGTGAGGATATAATCGGCAATAACTTTATTTGTCGAATTCTGTTTTTCTGATGCCAACGTACTGAGCAGCACGACCGGCAGTTTTTCATAGATCATTTTCCACCTGCGAGATGATACAGCAGTCTTTGCTTCAAAGGTTCCGGATCGACACCAAGTGCTTCCATAATCATAAAGGCAAACGGATACGGTGTAGCAGGACCCTGTGAAGTAACGACATTCTTATCGTATACCGCAGCATTCTCACAGAATACTGCACCTGTCAGTTTCTCCGCATAGCCGGTGTATCCGGTGACTTTCTTTCCTTCGATGACATCTGCTGCTTTCAGTACCGTTGTCCCGGAGCACATCCCTGCAATCAGTTTGCCATGCTCATTGAAATACTGCAGTGTTTCCAGAACATGCTCATTTGCAATCAGCTTTGCGGCAGCTGTGCGTCCACCCGGAACTACGATCACATCATACTCCTTCACTTCATCACTGAACAGCTTGTCCGCCTTGATATCCATTCCCTGCATGGAATGTACATATTCATTTTCCTGAAAACGGAATGTGTGGGTCAGGATATTCGCTCTTCTGAGCAGATCCATGATCTGGGCTGTTTCGCTTTCTTCAAAGCCTTCAACCATGAGCACAGCTGCTTTTTTATCACAGACAGGATAATCCAGTACTGGCAGAGGCAGGGATACCGGTTCGCTCTTAGTTTCATCAAAGGCATTGAAATAGACCATTCTGTTCTGTACTTTCAGAACATCCGCGACGAGAATCTCTGCCAGTTTATAAGCAAATGCATAGGCTGTGGCAGGTCCCTGGGATGTGATCAAATTGTTATCAATCACGATGACATCATCACTGTATGTACCGTGATGGATCTTTTCTGCCGTTGCAGGATAGCAGGTAAACCTGCGTCCTTCCAGAAGTCCTGCTTCCTCCAGTACAAGAGCTGCTGCGCAGATTGCGGCTATATGCTTTCCTGCACCGTTCATACACTGCAGAATACCAAGCAGTCTTTCGTCATGCCGCATGGCATCTGCCCCGCCGTATCCACCCGGCAGGATAATCATGTCATAATCCGCAATGGTATCGTCCAGAATCCCGTCCGTGCGCATGGTAATGCCGTGTGCTCCTGTCGTTTCCTCTCCTGATAAAGAAATCATGTCGCACTGTATCTCTGCTCTGCGCAGAATATCCACAATTGTCAATGTTTCCCCTTCTTCACATCCGGGAGCTGTGATCACTGCTGTTCTTTTCATACAGGTTACCTTCCTTCAGCTTCATCTTAACGGGAGGGCACCCATGAATCCACCGATTTCCGGAATCCGGAAATTCTGTCAAATATCCGCCCACTGATTGTGAATTGCCGCGATACGCTCTTTTCTTGACGCCGTCTTCGGTATAATGTTCTCAGCAAAATCAATTAATAGAAAGGATCAGTACAATGGCAGTCATCAAAATGAATTTTCTGTCGCAGTGTCTGGGTATGCAGACAAATGTGACGATCTGTCTTCCGTCTTTTTCCTTTAAGGACATCATGGAAAAAAGAGACGATGTCTATGTTCAGGGGATGAAGTATCAGGTTCTCTGGCTGCTGCACGGCGGCTCCGGAGACGACAGCGATTATGTAAACTTTTCCAATGTGACACGTTATGCGGATGATCACAAACTGGCGGTTGTCATGCCTTCGGATTACAACATGGCTTACCTGGATCAGGAAGGCGGAGGCAAGTACATGCAGTATGTTGCGGAAGAACTTCCCAGGATGTGCAGAGCCATCTTCCCTTTCTCCGACAAGAGAGAAGACAACTTCATCGGCGGTCTTTCCATGGGTTCCAACGGATGCCAGTGGATTGCCCTGCATTATCCGGAAAACTATGCGGCCGTTCTGGCGATGTCCGCCGGCGGTATCTACCGTGAAGAAGACTGGATCCGCAAAACAAAACCGACCATGCCGATGCCTCCGCATCTTGCCTATGTCGTAGAGGAATCACGCCGTCTTGCGGAAGAAAACATCAAGAGCGGAAAACTTCTGCCGAAGTACTTCATGACATGGGGTGACAAGGACTTTGCAGGTGTCTCGCATGAATATGCATGTGAGTATCTCTCCGGACTGGGCTATGACATTTATAAGGAAGTTGTGCCCGGATACGGACATGAATGGGATTTCTGGGATCTGACACTGAGAAAGGCGTTCAATGAATGGCTTCCGATCAGACACAGTGTCATTTATCCCGATAACAAATAAGAAAGGACAATTATATGGCAAGAGTATTTGAATGCAGTTCCACCGGTCCGATTGTAGAGACCAAAGCAGGTAAGATCCGCGGCTTCCGCATTGACAGCACGTATACCTTCTGGGGTATCAAGTATGCCAATGCAAAGAGATGGGAAATGCCCACCGAAGTGGAACCGTGGGAAGGTGTCGAGGATGCACTGAGTTACGGTTATGTATCACCGATGCTGCACAAGGAAAGCAACAGAGGCGAAATCATGTGCCCGCACAGATACTGGGTCAAAGATGAAAACTGCCAGTATCTGAATGTCTGGACGCAGTCTCTGGATGAAACAGCGAAGAAACCGGTTATGGTATGGCTGCACGGCGGCGGATGGGCTGCCGGTTCCTCCATTGAACAGGTTGCCTATGACGGTGAGAATCTGTCAAAGTTCGGTGATGTAGTGGTCGTATCCATCAACCACCGTCTGAACATTCTCGGTTATCTCGATCTCTCCGCATTCAGTGACAAGTACTGGAATTCCGGCAATGTCGGCAATGCGGATATCGTTGCATCCCTGCAGTGGATCCATGACAACATCGCAAAGTTCGGCGGTGACCCTGATAACGTAACCATCTTTGGTCAGTCCGGCGGCGGCGGAAAAGTACATGACATGATCCAGACACCGGCTGCGGACGGTCTCTTCCACAAGGGTATCATCATGAGCGGTATGTTCTACCGTGACCGACTGATCGGTGCGGATTCACCTGAGCTGAACAAAGCCGTCGGTGAGAAACTGATGGCAGGCTGCGGTGTAAAGACGGTTGAAGAACTTGCGGAAGTTCCGTATGACAGACTGGCTGAGGTATACAACGCTGTAGCTGCAGAATATGCCGAGCAGGGTATCCGGCTTTCCCAGATGCCGCATAAGAACGAATGGTTCTGCGGTGATGCGCTGAAATACGGTTTCCGTGAACATGCGGCGGATATCCCGGTTATCATCGGTTCCGTTATGGCAGAGATGAGCTTCGGCACTCCGATTGTCAGAAAACATGAACTGACAGAAGAACAGCAGCTTGCAATCCTCAAAGAAGAGTTCGGGGAAAAGACAGATACACTGGTTGCGCTGTACAAAGCTGCTTACCCGGACAAGAACCTGACCGACCTGCTGCTTCTGGATACAGCATTCCGTGAGGCAGGACAGGCATTTGCTCTGGAGCGCGCCAAGCTGACAAAGACACCGATCTGGGAATACATCTTCACATACGAATTCCCGATCGAAGACGGCAAAGCACCGTGGCACTGCAGCGACATCGCCTTCTTCTTCCACAATACGGACAAGGTCGTTGTCGGCAACAAACCCGGTGTATCTGACAAACTGGAGGAACAGATGTCCGGTGCATTCGTGAACTTTGCAAGATGCGGTGATCCGAATACGGACACACTGCCCGAATGGATTCCGGATGAAGACGGCAAACTGCACACCATGCTGTTTGATGAAGAGTGCAAAGTTGTCACCAACCACGACCTTGAACTCTACAAAGAATTCATGCCGGTCGCCCCGGATCCCAGAAAGCGCAACAGAAAAAATATTTCACTGCACTGATCAGTACAGAGCTGCCGGAAACCCCGGCAGTTCTTTTTGTCTGTGCCAAGAAAAAATGCAGTTCCAGCGAACCGCATTCTTTCCGGCAGATATTACATTAAAGTCAGTTGTTTTCCATATAGCGGATCATTGCCGTTGCTGCTTTCTTGGCACCGTCAACCGCATGTACAACGGTCAGCGGACCTGTTACAACATCACCCGCCGCAAACACACCGGGCTTTGTCGTCATGTAGTTTTCATCCACGATCAGTTCACCGTATTCACCGGCATCAAGACCGTCTGTTGTCCGCACCAGCTTGCCGCGGGGAACCTGGCTGATGGAAATGATGGTGGAATCCGCCTCCACCTGGATCAGTTCATCTTCATAACCGATTACCTTGTCATTCTCATCAAAGATTGATTTTTTGAAGACAGGTCCCTTTTCATTGATGCTCTGGATCTGCATGCCAAGCTCAATCTCCGCACCGTCCAGTTTTGCGTATTCAACTTCACTGGAGCTGGCACTGATATGCTTTCCTCTTGCATAGAGTGTGACATGCCGTGAACCATTTCTGAGCGCGGTTCTGGCAACATCCATGGCCGCATTGCCGACACCGATGACCGCTACTGTATCACCGAGTTTATGGGATGCAGGGGTGGTCAGATAGTTCAGACCGAAGTGTACATTGCCTAAACTTTCACCCTCAATATTCAGACTGCGCGGTTTCTCTGCACCGGTGCCGATGAATATGCTTGCATACCCGTCACGGAACAGGTTGTCAATCATCAGTACGGAACCGATCGTTGTATTCGTACGGAACTGGATACCCATTTCCTCAAGTCTCTTCTGATAGCGGTCGATCATTGTCTTGGGCAGACGGAATTCGGGAATGCCGTACTGCATGATGCCGCCGATCTTGCTCTTCCATTCAAAGACAGTTACCTGATAACCGGCCTGTGCAAGAATAACCGCGGCTGTAAGACCGGCAGGCCCCGCTCCGATGATGGCGACCTTTTTGTCCTTCTTCTCAGGCATTTTGACTTCCATGCGGTCGAGATACATCTCAGAAATATAGTTCTCAATACTGGAGAAATGTACCGGACTGTCCTTTCTGCCGCGGATGCAGTGGCCTGCGCACTGCTGCTCATGGTTGCAGACAATGGAACATACAGCTGACATCGGATTGTTTCTGAACAGCATTTCCCCTGCTTCCAGCAGACGGTTTTCCTTGAACATCTGAATGATGACAGGAATCGGTGTATGTACCGGACATCCTTCCTGGCACATCGGTTTTTTGCAGTTAAGACAGCGGTTTGCTTCAGCGACAATATGCAGCGCCATTGATTCATCCTCCCACTTCTTGTGAAAAAATCTTTTCTATGCACATATTATACACCGTGCAAAACCGTTGATTTGTTAAAATCAGAGATTTTTATACAAAGTGTCTATAACACATATAGAAAAATAATATCTGCACTGCTTCTTTTCATTCCGCTGCACTCTTTTATTCCATTCTGAACTTTCCGTCTTTGCGTCGTATCCCTGCAAATTCCGAATGCGCGGTTTCCCCGTTCAAGACTATACTTATGTTCAGGAGGAGTCACATGAAACGTTCCGAAATCAACAGCATCATCCGCGAAATGGAACAGCTGATTACCGACTACCGCATCAGTCTTCCGCCGTTCTGCAATTGGACACCTGAGCAGTGGCAGCACAGAGGGCATGAATATGATGAGATCCGAGACAACATGCTGGGCTGGGATATTACCGACTACGGACTCAACAATTACAACAATACCGGTTTTGCACTGATCACCCTGCGCAGCGGCAGTCAGACAGACGACCGTTACCCTAAACCGTATGCGGAAAAACTGCTGTACCTGCGTGAGAACCAGCTGGCACCGATGCACTTTCACTGGATCAAGATGGAAGATATCATCAACCGCGGCGGCGGAGACCTGGACATCACCGTCTACAACGATGACGGCAATGGCGGACTGGCAGACACCAATGTCACCGTTCACAGCGACGGCAGAGTATACACCGTACCGGCAGGCACTGCCATACGTCTGCATCCCGGTGAAAGCATCACCATCACCCCGTATCTGTACCATGAATTCCATGGTGTTCCGGGCACCGGCAGTGTGCTGATCGGTGAAGTCTCCCGCTGCAACGATGACAGCAGTGACAACCGCTTCTATGAACCGATCGGACGTTTCCCCGCTATTGAAGAAGACGAGGAACCGTACCGACTGCTCTGCTTTGAATATCCGCCGGCACAATAAATCAAAACATTCACGCATGCAAAACCCGATGATGCATATCACCGGGTTTTTTAGTCCTCCTCATGAAAAGCAGCCTCCTTACGAAGACTGCTTCCGTGACATGTGTTATTTTGCGAGCATGCCTGCAAAGGTGCTCATGATCTCAGGGATGTTGATGTTCTGCGGGCAGATACCCATGCAGGAACCGCAGCCGATGCATCTGGAAGGACGCATGGATTCATCCACATCGTCTTCCTTGTACTTGGCCATGTTGTCCCCGTTCTTGACACCGTTGTATGCAGCGATGATCTTCGGAATCTCCAGACCCATCGGGCATCCTTCCGTGCAGTATCTGCATGCCGTGCACGGCACCAGACTCAGCATGGAATCCGCTACACCTGACAGCAGTTCTGCTTCCGCTTCCGTAACGGGATCCGGTTTGTCAAAGGTCGCCGTATTCTCCACAATCTGATCCAGGGTGGTCATGCCGCTGAGCACAACGGATACTTCCGGCAGTGCCTGCAGCCAGCGCAGTGCCCATTTGGCAGCGGAATCATCAGGTCTTACAGCCTGCAGCTTCTTCATCTCCGCTTCGGGAATGGCAGCCAGACGTCCGCCTCTGACACCTTCCATAACCACAACCTTCAGACCGTGCTTCGCAATGACTTCATACTTTGCTTTGGCATCCTGCAGTTTCCAGTCCAGATAATTCAGCTGGATCTGCACGAATTCAAACAGCCCTTCATACTTGGTCAGGAACGCATCGATGGTCTCTGCTGTTCCGTGTGAGGAGAAACCGAGATGTCTGATCTTTCCGGCTTCCTTCTGCTTTACAAGATACGGAATGATGCCGACTTCTTCGTTGTTGTACATAGCGACGGACTTTTCATTCACGTTGTGCAGCAGATAGAAGTCAAAGTAATCCACTTTGCACTTTGCCAGCTGTTCATTGAAGACCGCATCCACCGTGGAATCCGGATGACCTGCAAGCATGGATGTGAAACCGAGCACGCCGTTGCCTTTGTATTCCATCATGTGTCCCGGGAATTTGGAGGCAAGATACCAGGTGTCGCGCGGATACTTCGACAGTGCTTCACCGATAAAGTATTCGGATTCCCCTCCGTGATACCGGTAAGCCGTATCGTAATAAGTAATACCGTGACTGTATGCGTAGTCAATGATTTCCTGTGCCTTCACTCTGTCAATCGGTGCATTCGGTGTGCCGTCCGTCGTCGGCAGGCGCATGTTGCCCATGCCAAGCGCGGATACGGTTACACCGGAGATGTCCTTGTAATACATAATTATGTTCTCCTTTCGTTTTTCAGATGTTCTTTTTCTTCAGTATATCATTTCCGTCAATACGGAAAGATTACCCCTTCTTCTGTTCAAACAGCCAGTCCCTTACCCGTTTATTCAGATAGACACTGGACCAGCAGGCATGTCCGTTGGGCAGAATCGTATTCGGCTGAAACAGGGTAACCATCGGCTTTCCTGCTGCTCTTTGAATCTGTGCTTCGGCCTGTTCACTGCCCTCAATCAGACCGTTCCACATCTTCTCTTCATCCGCCAGATCCACGGCAACACCGCGCTCCTGCAGAATCGTGAATACGGATGCCATCGCATTCTTCTGTCCGCCGGGATTTGGATACGGGTTCTCTCTGCCGAGGGGATCCCGCTGTCCGCAGAACAGCCAGCACGGTTGGTTGGAAATCAGCTTTGCCGTATCCGCAAGCACCTTCTCGGGATCTGTCGGTTTTGCATTCGGGGAACGCCAGTCGTTGCGCATCTGTTCCGCCGAGAACGGACTGACGGTTGTGGAAATAAAGGCTGTAAACAGGTCCGGATAATCCTCCGCGACATTCCACTGGTTCACAGTGCCTGCCGCCAGGGAAACACTGTAGATTCTGGTGCGGTCGATATTGTATGTGTTCAGCACATCATTGATCATGCGCACATAGGCTGCTTCATAGTATGTTCCCCGGGTGGGAAGTTTGAAGCCGCCTGCCCTGCCTGCCGAAAGGACAATGGCCGGATGTTCCTTCTGGACCTCATCCGATGCCCATATGGTCGCATCCGGATGGCGGTAGAGAGCGCCTGTATAAAGACCGTTCTGGTTGACAGCGGCAGCGTCTCCCGAAGGGAAGTGCACGATCAGCGGAATGGGTGCAGTACCGTCATAGCATTCCGGCACATACAGGATCCGGTAGATTTCCACAGCTCCTTCCTTTTCAAAGAATGAGTATGTAAAGCGGTCGATGTCCGGACATTCCTCATGGGTGGTGGTGATGGATCTGGGCGCAATCACTTCATGCCCGCATGTTTCCAGAGGCTGATGGATATACACCGTTATCGGCAGGGATGCTTCTCGGGTGCGGGTGGCTTCCCGGTAGGTCACATGATTGGCATATTCGATCGGATCATCGAAGGGATCACTGAATTCAATCACGATATACTTTCCCGAAGGAGAGGCATCACCGATCCTGCCGGAAGCACTGACGTATACGGCATGTATCTTGCGGTCAGATGAAGTGGAGAAGGCGCGGAAGGTGCTGTCATAGCGGAAGGCATCACAGAACAGTCTGCGCGTCAGGGTGAGGCGGATACCGGCAATATACTCACCGTATCTGCCGACCTTTGTAATAATGCATGCGTCCAGGATCTTCGCTGTACCGTCGTCTGCCGGACACGAATATCCGGTGAGCTCGTCGTTCAGCTGCGCGATTGTTTTGAGTTCTTCCATGGTGTTCTACTCCTTTTTTACTGCTTATTATGCTGTGTACAGAAAACAGCTGTCAGACAGCTGTTCTCTTCTAACCGAATATATCCCTGCACTTATGACAAGCACAGAAATGTCCTTCACCATAGTCTTTGAATTCCGGCATATCCTTTCGGCATACATCATCCGCATACGGACAGCGCGCCTGAAAACGGCAGCCGTGCTCCGGTATGGAAAGATCCGCGACTTCTTCTTCCCCGGGATCATCCTCGATCTGTCTCTGGGAAGGATCCGGATACAGGATTGCCGACATCAGCAGATGTGTATAGGGATGCAGAGGATGGGAAACGATATCGGAGGTTTTGCCGAGTTCCATCACCTTGCCGAGATACATGATGCAGATGCGGTCACTGATATAGCGCACAACCGAGAAATCATGCGAGATGAAAAGATAGGTCAGTTTGTCTTTCTCCTGGATCTCCCTGAGCAGATTGATGATCTGTGCCTGATAGGAAATATCCAGTGCCGATACCGCTTCGTCACAGACCAGGAACTCCGGCTGTACGGCCAGAGCTCTGGCAATGCCGACACGCTGCTGCTGTCCGCCGGAAAGCTCATGGGGATAACGGTCCGCAATCTCTGCACTCAGACCGACTTTGTTGATGAGCTCCATCAGTCTGTCATGCTGTTCCTGACGGGAGTATGTACCGCCGGCATTGATGCCTTCCAGAATAATGTCGCCGATCCGCATTCTCGGATCGAGGGAACCCATCGGATCCTGGAACACAATCTGCATCTTCCTGCGCAGCGGACGCATGTTTGCTTTTGTAATATTCTCACCCTTGAAGTACAGTTCCCCGCTGTCCGGTTCAATCAGACGCAGTACGGTTCTTCCGAAGGTTGTCTTGCCGCAGCCGGATTCACCCATCAGACCAAGGGTTTCACCTTTGTAGATGGTCAGGGACACATCATCCACAGCAGGTACGGGTTTTGATTTTTTGCCTTTGCCGTGCCGGAAGGATTTCTTCAGATCTTTGACAACAAGCATTTCTTCACTGCTCATCGGAAGCACCTCCCGCCAGCAGATGACAGCTGGCAATATGTGTATCACTGATTGCCGTTACGCCCGGATACTCCCTGCGGCAGATATCTTTGGCAAACGGACATCTCGGATTGAACGGACATCCGGACGGCGCATCAATCAGGTTGATTGGTTCCCCGCTGATCGTTTCCATGCGCTCTCCCTTGGTGCTCTCGGATTTCGGCAGAGCCCGCAGGATTGCCTGTGTATACGGATGCCGGGGTGAATTGAAAATATCTTCCAGCATGCCCTGTTCAACAATATGTCCGCCGTACATAACGGATACACGGTCGCAGATATTCGCCACCACACCGAAGTTATGCGTGATGAATACCATGGACATGCCGTTTTCCTTCTTCAGTCTTTTCAGCAGACGCAGAATCTGTGCCTGGGTTGTCACATCCAGTGCCGTTGTCGGTTCATCCGCAATCAGCAGTTTCGGTCTGCACAGAAGCGCAATGGCAATCATCACACGCTGCCGCATACCGCCGGAAATCTCATACGGATAGTTATGCATGATCTCTTCGGGATTGCGGATGGATACACTTCTCAGCATTTCCACTGCTCTCTTGCGGGCTTCCGCATCACTGATTTCCTCATGTGCATGCAGCGTTTCCGTGAGCTGCTCACCGATCGTAAACACCGGATCAAGACAGGTCAGCGGATCCTGGAAAATCATTGAAATCTGACTGCCGCGGTATGCCTCCATATCAGACTTGTTCAGGGAAAGAAGGTTCTTGCCGTTGAACAGCACTTCCCCGGATTCAACCTTGATCGGATCTTTTAACAGCCGCATAACCGCATAGGAGCTCATGGACTTGCCGCTGCCGGATTCTCCCACGATACCCATGACTTCACCGGACTTTACGGTATAGCTGATGCCGTTGACCGGATAAACCTTTATGCCTGCGGAGGGAATCGCCACTCGCAGGTCCTTTACCTCTAATAATGGCCAGCTCTCACTCATGCGCGTTCTCCGTTTCCGTAGACATCACGTATGCCTTTGCCGATCAGGTTCAGACATACACTTGTAATCACAATGACAAACGTAGGTATCAAAGAAATATATGATTCTGTACGCAGGAAGTTGAAGCCTGCGGACACCAGTGTTCCCCAGTCAAACTTAGGCGCCATAAAGCCGATCGAGAGATAACCCAGAACCGTGCATGCCAGGGCTGCTTCGGCATAGTTTGTGCATGTCTGCATCACGATCGTACCGGCGATATTGTTCAGCACATGCCTGCGGATAATCGTCAGATTGGAAAGACCGAGGGCTCTGGCTGCTTCCATGTATTCCTTGTTCTTGATGCGCAGGACTTCTGCCCGTACGGTCTGCGTCATGGCCGGAATTGCCGCAACACCGAGTCCGTACTTGAAGCTTCCCTGGCCGAATCCGAACATGTATTCAAACATGATCACCAGCAGGATATACGGAATCGAGTCAATGATCTCGGTTGCCCGCAGAATCAGATTGGACAGTGTATTGTTGAAATAACCGGCATAAATACCGAATATCGTACCGACCACAGCTGACAGGATCGTTGCCTGCAATGCTGTCTTCAGTGTTGCTCTGCCGCCGTAGAGTATGCGTGCAAACAGATCTCTGCCGATGTTGTCGGTACCCAGCAGATGACCGGGAGAGCCGGGCGGCAGTTTGGCCTGATTGAAGTCAAACACCGTCGGGTCATATGAAGTCAGCAGCGGTGCTGCCATACACAGCACAACGATCACCAGAAAGATGATGAATGCGGCCGCCGAAAGCGGATCTTTGAAGTATCTGCGGAGCATCTGCAGGTATCGTGTATTCTTCTTCACCTTCAGCACCTCCTCACTTATACGCCGACCGCAGCTGCGGATCAGCCCAGATATAAAGCAGATCGGAGACAATGTTGATGGACATCAGGATCACGGCAATAATCACCGTACAGCCGAGAATCTGAATCGTATTGCGGCTGTTGACGGCATTCAGCAGATAATATCCCAGACCCGGGATGGAGAAGAACATCTCCGCAATCAGCGTACTGCTCAGTGTCTTCGTAACGGTTGCGCGCAGCACCGAGAGAATCGAGATCAGTGAATTCTTGAGCGCATGTCTGTAGATGACGATTCTTTCCCGCAGACCTTTGGAACGCAGAGCGGTGATAAACTGCTGGTCCAGTGTTTCGAGCACCGTAGCCCGGACGATCTTGGTGGTCTGGGCAATGCCGTTGATGGAGATCATCAGCACCGGCAGGATATGTCCTCTGATTGAGTCTGTATAGAAAGACGGCAGCAGCTTCAGCCGCAGTGCAAACAGCAGCACCAGGAAGATAGCGAAGCAGTAGCTCGGAACGGATGAAAACAGCTGGGTGAAGAACGAAATCGCCGAATCAATCCACTTACCCCTGTGCAGAGCGGAATGAATGCCGAGCGGCACACTGACCAATGCCGTGAATATCAGTCCCAGCACTGTCAGTCTGATCGTATAGCTTCCTCTGTAAAGCACCTCTGAGGAAACCGGCACACCCGATCTTGCGGATACACCCATATCCAGTCTTGTAAACAGATTCCATACATACCTTATGTACTGCGTGAAGAGTCCCTCCGGTATATGCAGAAATGAGAAGAGATGATTCAGCAGTGTCTGGTCAGCGGCCACAATATTGGTGACCCGTCCCTGCGGTACATAATAAAGCATCAGAAAAACAACCAGAATTACTGCCATGATCGTCGGAATCATCATCAGAATGCGTTTCAAAAGATATTTTGCCATAATTGTCTGCTCCGATTGTTGTTGCCTGCTATAAATAACTATATCATCTCACCGGCATATCATCCTTACCTTATCTGGCTCTTTTTTATCACAATCATGCTCAAGCGAAAACCCGGACTCATAAGAGCCCGGGCTTTTGTTTATGCCAGATCTTCGCCGTTTGAAGCAATGACCTTCTTATACCAGTAGAAGGAATCCTTCCTGCTTCTGTCGTTGGAGCCTTTGCCTTCATCATCAATGTCAACGTAGATGAATCCGTAGCGCTTCCTGATTTCACCGGTACTGGCGGACACCAGATCGATGCAGCCCCATGTTGTATAACCGATGCAGTTGGCACCGTTGTCGATGGCTCTGCCCATTGCCGCAATATGATCACGCAGATAGTCAATGCGGTAGTCATCATGGATACTGCCGTCTTCTTCAACCTTGTCATATGCGCCAAGCCCGTTTTCGGTGACGATCATCGGCAGATGGTAGCGGTCATTCATGACTTCCAGATAGTACTGCAGACCGTCCGGATCGCATGCCCAGCCCCAGTCGCTGTACTTCAGGTATTCGTTTCTTGCGCCCGTGACAAAGTTGCCGCTGACTTCGGATGTCACCTTGTGGGTTGTCACAACGGAAGACATATAGTACGAGAAGGTATACATATCTACAGTTCCCTTCTTCAGTTCTTCCAGATCCTCCGGTGTGCAGTCAATCTTTACATTGCGTTCTTCCCACAGACGCTTTGTGAAGGACGGATATTCACCCTTGCACTGTACATCGCCGCAGTAGAAGATGTCTCTTTCCCAGCGGTGTCTGTTTTCAAGGATATCCTTCGGGTCGCATGTCAGCGGATAGTTGGTGATGCCGCAGATCATACAGCCGATCTTGTTCTCGGGATCAATCGCATGACCGACCTGCACTGCCTTGGCACTGGCCACAAACTGATAGTGCAGCTGCTGGTATGCATCATGGTACATTTCATCGGTTACCGCAGCGCCGCCTCTGCCCAGGAACATAACCGTATTGTTGATCTCATTGAAGGTCAGCCAGTACTTGACCAGACCCTTGTATTCTTTAAAGCATGTCTCCGCGAAACGCACATAGAAGTCCACCAGCTGACGGTTGTTCCAGCCGTTGTAATGCTCTTCCAGATACAGCGGTGTATCAAAGTGCCAGATGGTGACCAGCGGTTCGATATTATGTTTCCGCAGGCACTCAAACACTTTGCGGTAATGTTCCACACCGGCTTTGTTCGGTTCTGTTTCATCACCGTGGGGGAACAGTCTTGACCATGAGATGGACATACGGTACATCTTGAAGCCCATCTCAGCGAACAGAGCGATGTCTTCTTCATACCGGTGATATTCATCCACACCGAAATGATTCGGATAGTAATACTCATCCAGAACCGCATAGTGCGCGCCTTCCGGAAGCTTCTCTTTTCTCTTCAGGGTGATATGCGAGCCGTCTGCCGCAACAGCCGTGATCTTACGGGGTTCCTTTGCACTTCCTCCGGTCGTTACATCGGTCATTGCCGGACCGCGGCCGTCTTCATTCCAGGCACCTTCAACCTGGTTGGCAGCGGTTGCGCCGCCCCAGAAAAAACCTTCTTTAAACGCCATTGTATTGTCTCCTTTTCATTGTCTGTGCATTCATTATATATCAAAGCAGACTGTAAACTTCCTGGTATGTATATGATTTATCCCGGTAATTTCTTTCATATTATCTGAACATTTTATGAACTTCAGCCGAACATCTTCTGAATCCTGCCGGCAGACGGTTGAAAAGCATTCATGCACAATTTTAAAATACATGCGGCATCTCCTGAATAAGCGGAGATTACGGAAGATGCAGAAGCCTGAAGCTCTCTCCTAAACCAACAGGCTCTGTATACCGGCTGAGCAATCAGCCGGAAAGAAACAACAGTCGGCAGAAATGCCGGCTTTTTCGTATATACTGTAATTAAGGGAGTCATTATCATGTCAGAGTATGCAATTACGGAAGTCTCCGCATCTGATAAAAGAACAATGAATGAAGTCGTGGAGCTGCTGAATGCGGAAGGCATCCGGCTGGATCCGAACGTGGATTATACATGCGCCATGCTGGATGAAGATTACAATGTGATCGCCACCGGCAGCTGCTTTAAGAATACCCTCCGCTGCATGGCTGTCAGTTCCGCGCATCAGGGTGAAGGCCTGATGAACGACATCGTCACCCATCTGGTAAATTACCAGTACGGACGCGGCAATTATGATTTGTTCCTGTACACGAAAACCCAGAGTTCAAAGTTTTTCTCGGGTCTCGGGTTTACGGAAATTGCCCGCATTGAAGGACAGGTGTCCTTCATGGAAAACAGGCGCACCGGCTTTGCGGATTATCTGAAGAAACTGGCAGCGGACAGCACGAAGAAAGGCATCTCCGGCGCCATTGTCATGAATGCCAATCCGTTCTCGCTGGGACATCTGTATCTGGTTGAAAAAGCTGCTGCGGAATGCGATCTTCTGCATCTTTTCATCGTCAGCGAAGACGCCAGTTATTTCCCGGCAGACGTCAGAAAAAGACTGGTGATGGAAGGCACGGCGCATATTCCGAATATCCGCTATCATGACACCGGTCAGTACATCATCAGCCAGGCAACATTTCCGAGCTATTTCCAGAAGAATGAAGATGCTGTGATTGAAAGCCATGCCCGTCTGGACATTGATGTATTTGCCCGCATTGCCGAAACCATGCATATTACCAGACGCTATGTCGGCGAAGAACCGGCAAGCCTTGTCACCGGTATATACAACACCATCATGACCGAAGAACTGCCGAAACACGGCATCGAATGTGTGGTTGTGCCGCGGAAGACAAGTGATGATCAGATTATCAGCGCTTCCACGATCCGGGAAGCAATCCGCACCGGCGACGAAGAAACTCTGGAAAAAATGTGTCCTCCCGCTACACTGGCTTATCTGCACAGTGGCGAATCTGTTCCTGTCATTCAGCGTATCCGTTCAGAAAAGAATGTCCGGCATTACTGACCGGCGGAGGTTTTAGAATGTGTGCTAAGTGGATCTGGTACCCGGGTGATTTTGAAATGTACCACAACATGCTTGTACATACCCGCAGACAGGCATACGGTTACAGCTTCCCTGTTATGTGGAAGATACCGCGTCCCGAAATCACCTGCTCCTTTTCGAAGCATGTCAGTCTTCCCGAGGATTTCATCATCACTGTGCATACGCGCGGCACCGGCTGCGTGGATTTTGACGGCAGACATATCGGCTCCGTCAATACACCGCTGCGTTTTCCGGCCGGAGAGTATGATGTGACCGTAACGGTTCAGGACACAGAGCGCTTCCCGGCAATCTACATCAACAGTGTATTCCTGGATACGGATACTTCATGGACCGCGCACTTCGGCGGCAGTGCCCGCAGACAGGCCGCAGCCGATCCTGTATTCTCCAAAGCGTCGGACGACCCTTCCGTATTCCCGTTCCGTTACAAAGAACTGGATTTCGTAAGCAGTGAACCGGTTGACGGCGGTATGCTGTATGACTGCGGTACGGAGAATTTCGGACCTGTGTACCTGGACAGCAGCGGTGATACCGGCACCATTCATCTGTATTACGGCGAATCCCGTGAAGAAGCCCTTGATAAGGAGTTCTGCTGTCTGCGCGAACACATTCCGGCCTTCACCGGTACACATACATGCATGCCGCGGGCTTTCCGTTATCTGTATCTGTGCACGGACACCGGTGTTCTCCCCGGACTGCGGGCAGAGCTGGAATACCTGCCGCTGAAAGACAAAGCATCCTTTGTATGCAATGATGAGAAAATCAGCCGGATCTGGGATCTCTGTGTGCGCACCTTCCATCTGAATTCGCGTGAATTCTTCTTTGACGGCATCAAGCGTGACCGCTGGGTCTGGGGCGGCGATGCATGTCAGTCATTCATGATCAACCGGTATCTGTTCAAAGACCCCGGACTGACCAGACGCACCCTCAGAGCACTGCTCGGCAAAGGTGAATTCACCCAGCATATCAATACAATCAATGATTATTCCGCATACATGTTCATTGCCGTGCAGGAATATGTGCACGCCACCGGTGACACCGCCTTTCTTAAAGAAATCATGCCGCGGCTGCTGAAACTGTATCATTTCATCGTTTCCCGTCTGGATCCGGATACCGGCTATGTGATCGCCAGACCCGGAGACTGGATCTTCATTGACTGGGCAGACCTCGACAAAGACGGTCCGCTCTGTGCCGAACAGATTCTGCTGTACCGCGTATATCTGGCCATGGCTGCGCTTTCCCGCATTCCGCTGCCGGTGGACGAAGACGATATACAAACCGGTAAGCATCCTTATGCATTGAGCGGTGCGGAACCGGAAGAAAAACCGGATATACCTGCCGTATATCTCAGCCGGGCAGAAACGCTGAAAGAACACATCATCCGTGATTTCTGGAATCCGCAGGCTCATGCGTTCATCGACTCCTTTACATCCGGAAAGCATCATATTACCCGGCATGCCAATATATTTGCGGTTATATACGGACTGGCGGATGAAACCATGCGTGCTGAAATCCTCACCCATGTGCTGATGAACGATAATATTGATCCGATCACAACACCGTATTTCAAAATGTATGAGCTGATGGCACTGGCGGAAACCGGACAGATCAAGGAAGTGCAGGAATACATCCGCAGCTACTGGGGCGGTATGCTCGACAACGGCGCTTCAACAGCCTGGGAAGTTTTCGATCCTGCACACACGGGCACTGAACACTATGCAATGTACGGTGAACCGTACGGCTGTTCACTGTGTCATGCCTGGGGCAGCGGTCCCATCTTCCTGCTCGGCAGATACTGTGCCGGAGTCAGAGAAACATCCTTCGCTTCCGCTTCGTTCGAAGTGGCTCCGCAGCCGGGCATCTATACTGACTTTGAAGCAAGCGTTCCGGTCGGCAAAGGAACCGTCACCGTGAAGTACCATGACGGACAGATCAGCGTATATGCGGATATTCCGGGCGGCACGCTGAAATGGAACGGCCAGGAAACGGACATTCCCTGTGAGCAGACCGTAACATTGTAAAACAAACAAAACACCTCCAGTACGCGGCTGTACGCCGTATGCAGGAGGTATTTTTTTGTGATTACTGTGACCGGAAGGTTCAGCGTTCGTTTCCGAGGAAAAAGAGCCCCAGCATACCGGGACCCACATGGGCACCGGAGAACGGCTCATGCGGACAGATGATAACCCGGGCATCAGGTGTTTCCGCCAGAATCATTTCCTTCAGGGATTCCGCATCCCCAAGGCAGTCACCGTGGGAGATAAACACCTGCGGTTCAGCGATTTCCATCCGCTTCTGACGGTATTTTTCCGCCAGTGCTTTGATGGATTTCTTCCGTCCGTGGCATTTAGAACAGGAAACGATATGTCCCGTATGATCGCCGTACAGAATCGGTTTGATGTTCAGGGCCGTGCCGATGACAGCCGCCGCTCCGCTCACTCTGCCGGTGCGCTTGAGGAAATTCAGATCATCCACCGTAAAGTACTGATCACAGTGCGGCACAAGGTCATCCAGAATCCGCGCTGCTTCCCGGCAGGAAACACCATCCTTGCTCAGCTGTGCTGCTTTGACGGCAAGAATGCCGTTTCCGAAGCCGCAGCCGAGTGAATCTACAATATGGATAAACCGTTCCGGGAATTCCTCCGCCAGCTGTTCTGCCGCAGTGCGTGCCGCATTATACGTACCGCTGATATGGGAACTCATGGCGATATAAACAATATCCGTGCCTTCTTTCAGAACCGGTTCAAATTCCGAAAGAAACAGCTCCGTATTCAGAAGACTTGTTTTCACAGAAGCTCCGTTCCGCAGTGCCTCGTAATATGTATGCACATCAAAGTTCTCTATATCGCCTGTATAGATATGCGGCACATCGTTCATCGTGTATGTAATCGGCAGCACCCTGATACCTTCCCGAAGATACCCGGGAAGATTCGCTGTCCCGTCCGAAAAAACGGCAAATGTCATAATTCAGCGCCTCCAGTCTGCGTGCAAATCTCTCTGTGCCATGTGCAGTTCAGAGAAAAACCTGTGCTTCCCGTCCGCTGTCCGGCTGCACAGGTATCATGAAGCAAATGATTTCGGTCTTATTACAGAATGTTCAGCAGATCGCTGAAGCTCTTCAGATCGTAGTCTTCAAGACCACAGCCTTTGGCATCTCCGAAAAGAGCCAGCGCTGTCATATTGCCTGCTTTTGCGGCCTCAATGCCTGCCTTGGCATCTTCCACAACAGCACAGTCCGTCGGTTCCATGCCAAGCTTCTTTGCGGCAATCAGGAATACTTCCGGATCCGGTTTGGAATGCGTAATGTCGGTGCCGTCCGCAATTGCATCAAAGAAATCGCCAAGACCGATTCTCTCCAGAATAAACTTGGTGTTCTTGGAGGAAGATCCGATACCGAGCTTGTATCCGCGGTTCCTCAGTTCAACAAGTGTGTTCTTGACTTCATCGGTGAGATCCGCCGGGCTCATTGTCTTCAGCAGTTCACGGTATGTGTTGTTCTTTTCTTCGGCGAATGCTTCTTTTTCTTCCTGTGTGTATTCCTTGTCGGAACGCTCCAGAATGATTTCCAGAGAAGCCATACGGGATACACCTCTCAGGCGGTCATTGATTTTCTCGTCAAAATAGATTCCAAGTCTGTCTGCCAGAGCCTTCCATGCTCTGTAATGGAACTTGTCGGTGAAGCAGATGACACCGTCAAGATCAAAGATTACTGCTTTTACATCCATTGTCGGTTACCTCTTTCGTTATCATTATCATACAGGCTTTTCACTGTTTTTCACAGAAGATTTCCATCGTGCCTTCCCGTACCGCCTTAATAAAATCCTCCACACTGTTCAGCGGTGTCTCCGACAGCATACCCGCCAGCTGCTTCGCTCCGCCCGCTTTGTGGTTGTCTGTGCCTGCAGTCACCAGCAGTCCGTATTCCTGTGCGTAGATCTTGGCCATGCGGTTTTCAAAATCCGTGCGTTCACCGTTTACGATTTCAACACCGTGCACATGACGCGGAAACAGACGGATATGGTCAATGTAGTCTGCTTCCCGGAACGGATGCGCCTGGATAACCAAGGCCCCGCTGTCCATCAGGAACTGCAGCTCTTCCGTTCTCTTCATGGACATGATCTCAGGATGCGCCAGATACCAGTCTTTATACAGTCCGTATACCAGAAAATCCGTGCCGAGATAGGTCATCTCCACACCCGGGAAAACCTTGATGCCGAGCTCTCTGCCCAGTTTTTCAGCTTCCTCAAATGCAGAAAAGTAGTAGTGTATCTGCTCTGCATACGGCCGGCTGCGGTCACCGCCGATGTTGCCGTCCAGGAAATGATTGGTCACAAAGATACCGTCATATCCTTTGTCTTTGTAAAAACGGACCGACTCCTCCACAGTTGCCTTTGCACAGTTGGATACAGGGGAGGTGTGCAGATGTGTCTCATACTTATACATATAATCCTCCGTCCAGTGTTTATATTATATGCTTTCCGTACGCTTCAGAACATATTTCAATAGACACCAAATAATGATTGAAAACAAAAGTGCGTAACCAGTAGAATGGAGACAACAGCGAAAGGAGTCAAACATAATGTATCCATTGAAACTGACACGTTCAGTTGTATCGAACCCGGATTTCCCGGTCGTACAGACAAAAGCCGGCAAGATACGCGGCCTTCTTGAAGAAGGTGTTTTCCTGTTCCGCGGTGTGCAGTATGCCAAAGCAGAACGCTATCATATGCCTGAACCCGTAGAGCCATGGGAAGGCACAAAAGAGGCAATCATCTATGGACCGGTCTGCCCGGAAATCCATACCCCGATTGCCCACGATGAATACAACGTACCGCATTATCATTACATCCAGGATGAAGAATGCCATTACCTGAACATCTGGACAAAGCATATCGACAATTCTGTCAAACGTCCGGTCATGGTATGGATCCACGGCGGCGGTTTCTTCTCCGGTTCCTCCATTGAACTGTATGCCTATGATGGTCAGGAACTGGCTGATTTCGGTGATGTGGTCGTCGTTTCACTGAACCACAGACTGAATGTCCTGGGCTATCTGGATCTTTCCGACTATGGAGAAGAATACAAGTATACAGGCAACCTCGGCCAGGCCGACATGGTCGCCGCTCTGCAGTGGGTCCATGACAACATTGAGAACTTCGGCGGTGATCCCAGCAACGTAACGATTATGGGACAGTCGGGCGGCGGCGGAAAGGTAAGCGCACTGCTGCAGACACCGGCAGCGGACGGTCTGTTCCACAAAGCAGTCATCCAGTCCGGTGTAGGCAAAGGCCGTTCCAACTATACGCATGAATCCTCCGGATATATTGCCGATCTCGTCGTCAAAGAACTCGGTCTGACCAAGGAAACAATCAAAGAGATCGAAACGATTCCATACTACAAACTGGCCAGAGCTGCGCAGAAAGCCGGCAATATTGCCGAAAAGGAAAGAGGCATCCGTATGGGCGGATGGTCTCCGGTCGTTGACTTTGATTACTACATGGGTTCCGGCATGGAGAATCCGTTCCGCGAAGAAACCAAGCATATCCCGATGCTCGTCGGTTCCCTGCTCGGTGAATTCGACCAGAACTACAACGTTGTGCTGGCCCCGGGTTCCAAGAATGACTGGGATGATGAACTGGTCAATAAGCTCTATAAACAGCAGTTCGGAGACAAAGCCGACGCTGTAAGAGCTGCCCAGAAGAAAGCCTATCCGAAGGCAAAACCGGTGGATGCTCTCTTTACCAATAAAGGCGGCAGAATCGCTCACCGTGATTTCTGCATCAAGAGATTCGAAGAAGGCTGTGCCCCTGCATACAACTGGCTGTTCACCCTGGAATGCCCGTTCAACAACGGTACGATCCCGTGGCACAACGCCGAGGAAGCATACATGTTCCACAACGCAAACTACCTGGAAGCTTCCTATATCCCGGGTGTATCCGAACAGCTGCAGGATCAGATGACCGGTGCCTGGGTTGCCTTCGCAGAGACCGGTGATCCCAACCATCCGGGTCTGCCGAAGTGGGATCCGGTAAAGGACAACAACGGCGCATGCATGATCTTTGACAGAGAGACCAGGCAGGAATGCCACCACGATGATGAACTGATGGAAGCCCTGCCCGACAAACCGATGGGTATCGGGAATGCAAGAGCACCAAAGAGCACCTTCGGCGGCGGTCCGAGACAGAGCATCTAAGGAGGACGCAGAACTATGTATATGAGAAAACTGACCAGCCAGGTCATCTGTAACTATGAAGATCCCGTGGCTGAGACAACAAAGGGTAAGGTCCGCGGACTGAAGATCGACAGCACATATATCTTCCGCGGCATCAAGTATGCCAATGCGAAGAGATTTCACTTCCCGGAGGAAGTAGAACCGTGGGAAGGCATCAAGGAAGCTTTCCAGTTCGGCTATGTCTGCAGCGAACTGAATACACCGGTTCCGCATGACCAGTACACCGTGCCGCATTTCTTCTATCCGCAGAACGAAGACTGCCAGTATCTGAACATCTGGACACAGTCACTGAACAAGGATGCGAAGAAGCCGGTCATGGTATGGCTGCACGGCGGCGGCTGGTTCTCGGGAAGCAGTGTTGAGCTGCTGGCATATGACGGTGAGAATCTGAGTGCATACGGGGATGTCGTTGTTGTATCGATCAACCACAGACTGAATGTGCTGGGTTATCTTGATCTGTCTGAATACGGCGAAGAATATAAGCTTTCCAAGAATGCAGGTCTTGCAGATCTGGTTGCCGCCCTGAAGTGGGTCCATGACAAC
>JAFUCL010000125.1 GCA_017459725.1 Solobacterium sp.
AAGTAAGAAATCAGAATAACATTTCATGTTTATGAGTCCTCCTGATTCTTACGACCAGCGCCTCCCGGAGGGAGGCGCCCGATTTTAATGATTCTGTCAATACTTTTACGATAAAAAGATCAGAAAAAAACACCCATACCGTTTGTAAGTATGAGTGTATCCATCATCAGTTCAGCGCAAGCTTAACTTAATGACGTTGAGCTTGCGCTCTTTTTTTCAGATCAGTCTGCGTTTTTTCAGCAATGGTGTTATAAAGCGGAAGACCAGCACCAGGGCGATGATCTCAAACGGCAGCATCAGTGTATTCTTGACCAGGCTCTTGGTCACGTAGTAGATATATCCCTTTGAATAGAGGATTGCGGACCAGATGGAGCAGACCAGTACATTGACAACATAATTGACCGTCAGCTTGCACAGGATAATGTGAAGCAGGTCTGTTTTCTGCCGGTAGAAGAACAGGGCATAGGTCAGTGAACCGAGCATGGCGCTGATCGTATAGCCGATGAAGAAGGCACCGGTGGGATGCACCATGAATGACACGAGATCGGTGATGATTCCGGAAAGCGCACAGGCCACGGGACCGAAGATCACACCTTCTACAGCGCGCAGGATAAACCCGAAGGTTATGCGAAGATTCTCACCGACAGGGACATACAGGTAGGAAACAACGCATTTCATTGCAATGAAGACAGCCATCAGGGCAAGATACTTTGTTTGTCTGAGTTTATCAGCAGAAGACTTCCAGTACTCTTTGGAAAACATAAAACCTCCTTTCTCACACCCGTTCTGTGAAAAAGAAGGCTCTTCACATCCTGGGGAGCAGCACGCAACCGCAAGACAAAGTCTTTTCGTCCGTAAGCCGTCCCTTCAGCTTACAGCACTTAACGCAGCGTACCTTCAAGTGCAGACTAGCAGGTAATACGGTGCGGGTCAAGTGTTCTTTCCAAATGTATTGAAAAAGTGTAAGATTTTGTACATGAAACTGATTGTATTGAACGCCGCTGAAGAACAGAGGGAAAACCTGCTGAAAGCCGGCGCAGACCGCGTGGTTATGCCGCTTCAGAACGGTTCCTTCACGGCTGCACAGGAATATCCTGCATCTTCCTTTAACACCCCCGGTACGGACATCCTGCTGAACCGGTTCTTTTTCCCGTCTGAGCAGGAAGAACTGACAGAACTTCTTCATGAGGCGGAGGAGCTGCCTGCGGAGGATGTATACTTTGCCGATCCGGCGGTGATAAGTCTGGCATCTGACAAACTGAAGCAGAAGCTTGTGTATCATCCCGATACACTGCTTACCAACAGCAACGATATGAGCTGGTGGCTGGCAAGGGGTATCCGCAGCGCTGTTGTTTCACCGCTTCTGACCAGGGAAGAGACTGTATCCATCATAAAGGCATGTCCTGCCTGCACGGTGCAGATCCACGGACATACACTGATGGCGGAAAGCCGCAGACCTTTGCTCAGCAGCTATGCGCCGGAAAAAAATCTGCCGGGGAAAAGGAATCTGTTCCTGCGTGAGGAAAAGCGTCAGGAGCGTATGCCGGTGTATGAGAATGAACACGGCACCCTGGTGTATTCCGACTTTGAACTGATGTCATTCCGGGAAATCCGCAGCTTTGCGGAAGCGGGATGCACACGGTTTCTGATCAACGCGCTGTTTGTGCCGGATGATGCACTTGCCGATGCGGTAAGAGCGTACCGGGATATTCTGAACGGTGCCGATGCCCTGCAGGCGGAAAAGGACTGCACAGAAAAGTACGGGTATCTGCCGCTTGGTACGGGATACTATGAGGAGAAGACGATCAAATGAAACACGTGGAACTGCTGGCGCCTGCGGGAGACCTTGACAGAGCGAAAACTGCCATCCGCTACGGGGCTGATGCCGTGTATATCGGCGGTCAGTCTTTTTCACTGCGCTCCCGGGCAAGCAATTTTACGGATGCGGATATAGCCGAAGCCTGTGCGTTTGCGAGAGACTACGGTGCGTCCGTGCATGTGACCGTGAATATCATTCCCC
This sequence comes from Solobacterium sp., assembly GCA_017459725.1. Classification (GTDB taxonomy): domain Bacteria; phylum Bacillota_I; class Bacilli_A; order Erysipelotrichales; family Erysipelotrichaceae; genus Bulleidia. Next base: position 2,021 of record JAFUCL010000125.1, read on the forward strand.
ATGAAGATGATCTGGAAGGTTTGGAGCGGTATCTGCGTTTCCTGCAGGAGTGCGGGGTGAAGGCAGTCATTGCGGCTTCACCGACTGTCATGCGTCTGGCCAGGGAATGTGCGCCGGAGGTGGAAGTGCACTGTTCCACCCAGCTCAGCGTAACCAATGCGGCTGCTGCGGAATTTCTGTACAGGGAACTCGGCATTGACCGGGTCGTGCTGGCCAGGGAATGCACGCTGGATGATGTAAAAGCCATAACGGCAGCGTCACCGGTGCCTACGGAAGCGTTTATCCACGGCGGTATGTGTGTGAATTACTCGGGAAGATGCACGCTGTCCAACCGGATGACCCTGCGTGATGCCAACAGAGGCGGATGTGCGCAGAGCTGCCGGTGGATGTACCATCTGTATGAAGGTGACAATGAGATCACGGAAGAGGGAAGACTGCTGACCATGGGATCGAAGGATCTCTGTGCAGCGGATGAAATACAGGGACTTCTTGAGGCAGGTGTCTCTTCATTCAAGATTGAAGGACGCATGAAGACGGAATACTATGTGGCTTCGGTTGTTTCTGCTTACAGAAGACTGATCGATGAGCTTGAGGCCGGAAAGATTCCGGATGAAAGCCGTATGGCATATCACCGTAAGGAAATCCTGAAGGGTGAAAACAGAGCTGTATGTGACGGTTTCTACAAAGGGTGTGCAGGTGCGGATTCCCTGATTACGCGCGCCAACAGTGATGCCGATGTCAACCATGATTTCCTCGGCCGTGTGCAGTCCTTTGAAAACGGAACCGCCGTGATCCTCAGCCGCAATCCCATCCGTGTGAATGAGCAGATCGAAGTGCTTTCACCGGGTAAGGAGAACCGGGTCTTTGCGCCGGCATGGCTGATGGATGAAAACGGTGAATACATGGAGGAATGCCGCAGACCGATGACTGCACTGCGTATGCCGGTGCCGTTTGAGACGGCTGCGGATGATATTTTCAGGAGGTTCGGCTGATGATACTGGAAGGTTCGCTGAGCGTAAAAGCAGCGCTCCTGGCAGGCAGAAGAGAGATTGCCTGTGTGATGATCGACCGCACAAAGCATGACAGGGACACTGCCTTCATCATCCGCACGGCTGAAAAGAACGGCGTTCCAATCAGACGTATGGAACGTACTGAGATCGATGCCCTGGCAGAGGGAAGGACACACGGCGGTGTGCTGGCGGAAGCCGGAAACCGTGTATACCAGGAAGTCGGTGAACTGCCGGATAAAGAGAATCTGTTTGTTGTGCTGGCGGAAGGTGTGGAGGATCCCTTCAATCTCGGATATATCATGCGCACACTGTACAGTGCCGGCTGTGACGGTCTGCTGCTGAAGAAGCGGGACTGGAGCTTTGCCGAGAAGACGATCCTGCGGGCAAGCGCCGGTGCTTCCGAATATATCAATACGGTGCTGTGCGATGATCCGGTACAAACCGTAGAGACGCTGAAGAAAACAGGCATGCATGTGTATGCGGCGATGCGGAAGGATGCCGTGGTATATACGGTGCCGGATTACACCGGCCGGGTGATGATCATGCTGGGGGGAGAGATGCGCGGACTGAGTTCGTCATTGCTGGCCCTGGCAGATCAGAATATCTATATCCCGTACGCAAATGATTTCAGAAATGCGCTGAATGCGGCCGGTGCTGCGGCTGTGCTTTCGTTTGAAGTGCTGCGTCAGCGGACAGAAACAGGAGGTCACTGATATGTCCTATTCCTATCGTACGATGCCCAAGAGCACTGCTTCGGTGCCGGGCATGAAGATGCTTGTCGGAGATACGGAAAACCTGCGGGTTTCCTTTCTGCCTGATATTGTCTATGCATGCAGGGACGGTCATGAGCTGCATCTGCACATCATGACACCCGTATCGGCTGACCGTGATGATGATCCGCGCCGCTGGCCGGTGCTTGTGCATATCCAGGGCAGTGCCTGGATGAAGCAGGATCTGAACAACCATGTATTTGATCTGAAGGAGATCGCCGCTGCCGGGTATCTTGTTGTTATTGTTGAATACCGTGACAGTTCAATTGCGAAGCTGCCGGCCCAGGTATATGACGCCAAGGATGCCGTGCGCTTTGTTGCGGAACATATTGAAGAGCTGAAGGGTGACGTACAGCGTATGTATGTTTCCGGTGATTCAAGCGGCGGACATATCGCACTGCTTTGCTGGGCAACATGGCAGCGTGATCTGCTGGATGAAACAGGCGGCAGCCTGCCGGATATCCGGGCATTCATTGATCTCTACGGTGTCTGTGATCTTGTGACTATGGCTGGTGAAGTTTCCTCCATCCGCCATGATACGGAAGACTCACCGGAGGGGAAGGCACTCGGCGGTGCACCGGCGGTGATGAAGGAAGAAGCTGCCCGGGTGAATGTGCTGAATTATCTGGATCCCGGTGTGAAGAATGCACCGCTGCTGATCATGCACGGCAATAAGGACAGACTGGTTCCGTTTGCGCAGAGCGTGATGCTGTATGAGGCATGCATGAAGACCGGCAAGGATGCGGGCTTCTGGTGCGTTGACAATGCCGATCACGGCGGGGCGGTTTTCTACTGTCTGGCTGTATATAAAGTCATTCTTGATTTTCTTGCGGAGCACTGAACATGGAAAGAATCGTATCAAGAGAAAACAAAAAGGTCAGGGAATGGTATTCCCTGCGCCTGAAGAAGAGAAGAGATGAAACGGGTCTGTTTCTCATTGAGGGCAGACACCTGATCGAGGAAGCGCTGAAAGCGGGTGTTGTGCAGACGATTCTGTATGCGGAGGAAACCTGTCCGTTTGATTTTGCGGATACCGTTCCCGTATCGGAATCGGTCATGGAGAAGCTCTCCGCCAATCCCAGCTCGGCAAGCCTGATTGCGGTATGCCGGCAGACGGAAAAGTATCCTGTTCATGCGGAGCGGGTGCTGATCCTGGACGGGATTCAGGATCCCGGCAATCTCGGTACGCTGATCCGTACGGCCGTATCGTTCTCGTTTGATGCCGTGTACTGTTCAGAGGCCTGTGCCGATCTCTACAACGACAAGACAATCCGCTCCACCCAGGGGGCTTTGTTCCACATACCGGTGCTGAGAAGAAACCTGGAAGATACCGTGGAGGCACTGCAGGCAGAAGGATTCTTCGTGGCCGCGACTGCACTTGACAGTTCGGTGCCGATGAAGGAAATCGAAGCCTGTGAGAAGATGGCATTCATTCTCGGTAACGAAGGGCAGGGTGTGCGCAGGGAACTGATTGAAGCAGCTGACCGCAGTCTGCGGATTGAGATGAACGGATTTGAATCGCTGAATGTGGCCGTGGCGGGCGGCATCATCATGTATCACTACCGCAAACAGTAGCAGTTCGGATGAACTGCTCAGCCTGTTGACAAAGTATAGAGACAAACAGGAAATAGGCTGATATAATAAAAAAGGACAAGAAGAGCACGTAAGATTACTTCCAACGCCAATTGAAGATTTTGTGCCTCTTGTCCTTCTTTTTTGTCGAAAACACCATGCAAGCATGGTATAATACAAGTGGTGTTGGAGGTGATTTATTATGGCAATGACCAATCGAAGCAATCTGAAACACGATCACTTTATCTTCTG
>JAFUCL010000004.1 GCA_017459725.1 Solobacterium sp.
AGTTTGAACTCTTTGGAATACTTTGCATTGTGTTTCTTCGGCAGGAAGACTTCCGGACCATTTGCCTCATACTGATGTGCCCATTCTAAGATGCGACGTTCTCCATTTTTGGGCATTGATAGTTCCTGGGCAATACGTGAATCACTCTTACGACCGTTCAAATAATCCTCGCATGCATGTACTTTCTGCTCGTAACTGTATTTCGTTTTTCTTCCCATGATAAAATCCCACCTCCGTGGGCAGTGCTTCTTATATTTGCACTGTCTACTTTGGTGGGATCATATCATCGCGAGAAGCAGTCTTTTTCCAACTGTTCCTCCAGAGATTTCAGCGTACCGTAACACTGTATCTTTCTGTCATTCAGATGAATGAACAGGGTGTGGTTCATGACATCGATATAAATGATATCGGTCGTATTGATCCGGAAAACACCGTCTTCACTGTTCAGGGTCAGAAAGCTTCCCATCCTTGTACGGATCTGCCTTCTGGCAGCCGTGATCTCTTCCGCAAGATCTTCATAAACCACCGGTTTCACCAGATATCCGGACGCATGGACAGAGAATCCTTCCAGTGCATATTCCGGCATACTTGTAATGAAAATAATGGCGACAGACTTGTCTTTGCGGCGGATCTCTCTGGCTACGGAAATCCCGTCTATGGAAGGCATACGGATATCCAGAAAGATCAAATCGGTCGTCAGGGAATACGCATTCAAAAAGGCATTGCCGTCTGTATAGGTACTCAATGCATACGTATCACCGGTCATTTCAAAATACTTCTCCAGATAGGAAGAAAGTTTTTCGATGACCTGTATTTCATCATCACAAATTGCTATATGGTACAACATCCCATGATTATTGTATCTGTTTTGACAACGCTGCATAAATCCAATTACGTTGCATGAAAGCACGATTACGATGGACAGCACATTTTCTGATTCTCCGTGTTTATACTTTGGTCAGTTTGATGGATGGCCAACATCACAAAAATAACAGGAGGACAGTATGAATTACGTTACAAACGAACAATCATTTTCTTTTCAGTACCGCTGGTGCGTAGAAAACTGCGGTATGATCCGTCTGCCCAACGGTAAAACCATCGTTGTGGATCCTGTCATGCTCAAAGACGAAAGTGAATGCGAGAAACCGATGGAGAAGAAGTTCATCTCCGGTGTTTCCTACACAGAAGTTGATGCCTGCGATCTGATTCTTATAACACATGCCCATGGTGATCATTACTTCTCACTGAAGAAGATCTGGGAGAAATTCCATGCTCCGATTCTGATCAACGGCTGGAGTGCTTTCTATCTGGCAAGAGAACTCGATATGCCTGTCGGTGCATTCATCCCGATGACAGACGGCAATGAATACAACTTTGATTTCTGCCGCATTAAGTGGCTGGCAGGACGTCACAGCGAAGGCGCAGGTTCCAAACGTGTATCTGAACCGGGTCCCGGCGATACACCGCAGGAAAGAGAACTCGGTTACCGCGGAACCATCTATAACAGCAACTTCATCATCATGCTGCCGAACGGCATGAAGATTGCTTATGATGCAGGCCGCTTTGAACCGTATCTTTTGGAACTGGAAAAGTACAACCCGAATGTCGTTCTCGTACACACAGAGAAAGATATCAACTACTACAGCGATACCATGTGCAAGTCTGCAATCCGTTCCGGAGCACAGTTTGTCATCCCTCTCTGCGTACAGCATTCCGGTGAAAATGCAGAAGAAATGGTGCGTCTCACCAATGAAAAGCTGCAGGCTGCTGGTTCCTGGTGCAAAGCAATCAACCCGAAACCGGGTCAGTGGATTACTTTCACAATGAACTGCAGCGCTGAATAACTGTAAAGGGGGTTCGGAAAGGAGAATCATGACCAGAGAAATCTTTATCGTACTGTGTGCGTTTCTTCTGTTCGTTGTCCTGATTCTTTCAGGCAAAGTACAGATTCATGTTGCCGCATTGGCGATTCCTATCATTCTTGAAATCACAGGTGTTCTGACTTTCGCAGAAGCGTGGGGCGGTCTGACCAACAGTTCCGTTGTTATGATGGCATCCATGTTCGTTGTCGGTACAGCAGTAGGTAAAACCAGTCTATTGTCCAAAATGAGCAAAACCCTGATCAAGCCGGGTTCCTCCGACTTCAAGATTATGCTCGGACTGTGCGTTCCTGCGCTCTTCCTGGGATGTTTCACAAATGCAACAGCGTCCATGACCATTATGGTACCCCTGATCACAGCTGTCTGTGCAGAGCACAAGAGACCGTTGAGCAAGTTTATGCTGCCGGTAGCTGCATTCTGCCAGACCTGGGTTGGTTTCCTCCCTACAGGCGGAAACGCTGCCGGTTATATCACCAGCAACACAATTATTGAAAACCTCGGCGGTACAGGAACATTCACATACTTCACATCCATGATTTCCCGTATCCCGGTACAGCTGATCCTCCTCCCGCTGATCTGCTGGCTGTGCGTCAAGCTCGCACCGGATCTCGGAAACATCCCTTCTGCTGAAGACAGAGAAGAAGCGAATAACCAGGCTGCAGCCAATGCAAAGAAGTATGCATCCAAGCTGTCACCGAGCCAGGAAAAATTAACACTGGTTATATTCGGTCTCACCGTACTTGGAATTGTAGTATGTGCACTCAACCACATTAATACTTGGTATCCTTCCGTTGTCGGCGCTATGCTGCTGGTATTGTGCGGTGTTCTCTCTGATAAAGAAGCAATCGCTGCCATGGGAAGTCCGGTCATCTTCATCACTGTCGGTACACTGCCTCTGGCAACAGCTCTGAAGACAACAGGTGCAGATGTACTGCTCGCTGAAGGCTTCAATAAAATGACAGGCAACATGCCTCCAATCATGATTATGATCTGCATGTATCTGATCTGTATGATTATGACACAGTTCGTATCCAGAATGGCTGTATCCAGCGCATTCCGTACACTGGCAGCACTGATTGCAGTACAGAACGGTTATGATCCCCGTGCGCTGATGCTCGCAGTTACAGAAGGTGCCAACAACGCATACTGCACACCTATGGCAGAACCGGCTATCACAATCGGTTCAGAAAAGGGCGGATATTCCATGTGGGAGCATTTCAAAATGACGCTTCCGCTGATGATTGTAGATACACTGATATTTATAATCTATATTCCGCTTGTATTCCCTTTGAAGTAAATACTGCAGTTGCTGCAAAGAAAACAGATGGTGGAAGCCACCTGTTTTCGATATTGCAGAATGCGGGGTTCACCGGCAAGAATCTATTTACAATACCAAACCATACCGAGAGCCATCTCTTTTACAGGGATGGTTCTTATGTTTCAAGGGTGTTTCTCATGATATGATTTGTTCAAATTTACGGAGGTACTGCAACATGATGAGAAAGGAAATCGCAGAACTGTCAGAACAATACAAACATATCTTTGAAGAATGCGCTGACAGGATCTGGGCAACACCGGAAATCAATTTCACAGAACACCAATCGCATGCGACAGCTATGAAATGCATGAAAGACCTCGGCTTTGAAATCAGTATGCTGGAGGATATGGATACGGCCTTCATCGCAACCGCAGGACACGGTTCACCAGTCATTGGTATTCTCGGTGAGCTTGATGCACTGCCGGGTCTGAGCCAGAAAGCAGATGTCGATCACTATGAGCCTGCTGAAAACGGCGCTCCGGGACACGGGTGCGGACACAATCTGCTGGGCTGCGGCGGCATGGAGTGTGCATATATACTCTGGAAATATTTTGAAGCACATAACATCGAGGGCACAATTAAATATTTCTCCTGCCCGGCGGAAGAAGGCGGTGTCGGCAAAGTCTACATGATTCACAGAGGTGCATTTGATGATGTGGATTTCTGTGTCAACTGGCATCCGGGCTCAGGCTTCGGAATTGCGCATGAAGCAAAGTCCATTGTTCTGCAGAACTATCGTTTCCACGGTGTAGCATCACATGCGGCAGGCAGCCCGGAAATGGGAAGATCCGCACTGGACGCACTGGAACTGTTCAATATCGGCATTCAGTTCGTACGTGAACATATGACCAAGGACACCTATATTCACTATGCCATTACGGATACCGGCGGAAGAGCAGCCAATGTCGTACAGGCATACGCGGAAGGTCAGTATGTGATCCGTGCCAAGGACAATACAGAACTGAAGGCAATGATGAAGAGAGTTGATAAGATTGCCAAAGGCGCTGCTATGATGACGGAAACAGAAGTGGATGAACCGGAAATCGTTTCGGCATTCTCTTCCTTCGTTGACAATACGACTCTGGCGGACGTTGCCCGTGAAAATATCAAGGAATGCATGCCGATGCAGTATACGGAAGAAGAAATGGAATATCTGAAGAAGTTCATTGCCTGCGGTTCAAAGGCGGATACCGGCGAACTGATCGATGAAGAGATCCATGAAGACAGACCGAGCAGCACCGATGTGGCAGATGTCAGCTGGGTTGTACCGACCGTCATGATCAATGTACCTACGTGGGCAATCGGCACACCCGGACACAGCTGGAATATCACGGCACAGGGAAAGAGTGCACCTGCACATAAAGGCATGAATCTGGCAGCACAGATTATGGCCAATATTGCCCTGGACATGATGGACAAGCCGGAACTCATTGAAAAGGCAAAGGAAGAACTCAAAACAAACCTGAAGGGCAGAACATATGAAACGGAATGCCTGATTCCCAAAGACAAAAAACCCGTTCCGATTTACTGAGAATACACATAAACAAGCGAAAGCCCTGCGGAATCCCGCAGGGCTTGTGTATGTTATTCAGGATAGATAACACTGTGTCTGATGGGCAGCCATTCACTGATCGCCTTGCGCAGAGTCAGATCCCAGAAGTCCCACTCATGACCATATCCCGGCACAACTTCCTGGTAAACGTCATATCCGAGTTCTCTCAGATAATCACAGGATTTCTGATGGCCTTCTCTGGTGAAATCCTGGTCACCCCAGGTCATGAAGAACTTCGGAAGTTCTTTGCCGTCTTCCACATTCTTCTTTGCCAGTTCCATCGTTTCTTCAATATGCGCACCTTCCCGGTGAATCATACTGCCGCCTCCGCCGCGTGAGGTATTGAACGGACTCAGACCGCCGGCCGACATACCCAGGCATACGGAATACTGTTCCGGGTAGTTGATGGCAATCTTCTGGCAGCCGACACTTCCCATGGAAAGACCGCCGATGAAGTTGTCTTCTCTTTTATCAGACAGAGGCAGAATTGCCCGCAGCATCTTCGGAAGTTCAACCGCGATAAAGCTCATATACTTGGCACCGTCATCGTAGTCGGCATAGTACATGTTGTAGTCACACGGCATAACAACTGCCAGCTTGTGGTCATCCGCATATCTCGTGATGTTGGAAAAGTGCAGATAATCGCTGTCATCCCCGGACCCGCCGTGCAGCAGCCACAGCACCTGGTACTTCATACCCGGTACATATACATCTTCTCTGCCGTCCATTCTGTCCTTGAATGAGTAGGAGGGAAGGCAGATGGTCACATTTGTCTGCATACCCAGACACTGCGACAGGAAATTCATTTTAATTACAGCCATGGTTTACTCCTCTCCCGGATAGATCACACTGTGTCTGATCGGCAGCCATTCATTGATGGCTTTTCTTAATGTCAGATCCCAGAAATCCCATTCGTGTTTATAACCCGGAACTGCTTCCCAGTAAACGTCATAACCGGTTTCCTTCATGAACTGCGCTGCTTTCTCCGCATTCTCAAATGCAAAGTCATCCATGCCGCAGGTGAAGAAGTACTTCGGCACCGGTTTGCCGGACTTCAGGTTTTCCTCTGCCTGTGCGCGCAGGATATGATCGGTCGGTTCCTTGTGTCTGATGTTCATTCCGCCGACGGAGCGCATTTTGTTGGCAATCAGGCCGCCTGCTGAGGACATGACCAGAGCTGCTGCGTAGTTCTCCGGATAGTTGATGGAGATCTTACCGGTGCCGCCTCCGCCCATGGAGAGACCGGCAATGAAGTTGTCTTCTCTCTTGTCGGAGAACGGGAAGATTGCTCTGCACATCTTCGGCAGTTCCTCGGCAACGAATGTACGGTATTTTGCACCGTTGGGATCATCGTCATAGCTGGCGTTGTAGTCAGCCGGCATAACGACTGCGAGTTTGTTGTCATCTGCGAATCGTGTAATGTTGGAGAAGTGCAGATAATCACTGTCATCACCGGTGCCGCCATGCAGAAGCCACAGTACCTGGTACTTCATACCCGGCACATATACTTCTTCTCTGCCGTCCATTCTGTCCTTGAAGGAGTAGGAAGGAAGGCAGATGGTCACATTTGTCTGCATACCCAGACACTGCGACAGGAAGTTCATTTTAATTACAGCCATGTTTTACTCCTCTCCGGGATAAATCACACTGTGTCTGATCGGCAGCCATTCTTTGATTGCCTTTCTCAGAATCAGATCCCAGAAATCCCACTCATGCTTATAGCCCGGGATCTCTTCGTAGAAGTATTTGACGCCCATCTTGTCATAGAAGCGCAGACCGAGGATAACCTGTGATTTGAGGAAATCATCACCGCCGCAGGCAAAGAACAGCTTCGGCAGATCAATGCCTTCCTTGATCAGGTTGTATGCAGGAATGGCCATCTGCAGATCTTCCGCATACGGTTCCACAGCCTTGTATTCCGATACATCTTCACCGTTGATGACCTTGTTCAGGAATTCTACCGCGAAGGCATCTTCCTTTCTGTGCAGACGCATACCGGGACCGCTCATGATCAGAGCTGCCGCATACATCTCCGGATGCAGAAGCGCGCACTTCATGGCACCGCCGCTGCCCATGGAAAGACCGCCGACAAAGTTGTCTTCCCTCTTATCGGAGAACGGGAAGATGGCTCTGCACATCTTCGGCAGTTCTTCCGTTACATAGGAGAAGAACTTCGCACCGTCGTGCTGATCGGTATAGAACATGTTGTAGTCAGCCGGCATAACAACCGCAAGCTTGTGGTCATCCGCATATCTGGTGATGTTGGAGAAGTTTACATAGTCACTGTCATCTCCTCCTCCGCCGTGCAGGAGCCATAATACCTGGTATTTCATGCCCGGTACATATACTTCTTCTCTGCCGTCCATTCTGTCCTTGAAGGAGTAGGAAGGAAGGCAGATGGTCACGTTTGTCTGCATGCCCAGACACTGTGACAGAAAATTCATTTTAATTACAGCCATAGTTTTTTGTCCTTTCTCATTCCGGGTAAATCACACTGTGCCTGATCGGAAGCCATTCATTAATGGCTTTCCGCAAAGCAAGATCCCAGAAATCCCATTCATGTTTGTATCCCGGAACGATATCCGTTTCGAGACTGACGCCTGTTTCTTTCAGAAATTCAGCAGCTGCAGACAATGATGGAGACAGATGATCATTCTCACCCCATGTCATCAGATACTTCGGAATGATGGTGCCGTTGGCAACAGCTTCCTGTGCAAGTTTTCTTGCTTTCTCCGGAACATCATCCGGATGCGGTGACATCGGATTCTTCGGATCCGGTTCCCGGTGCCAGTATTTCTCAAAGAAAATACCTCCGCCGGACATAATCAGTGCAGCAGAATACTGCTGCGGATAATGAAGTGCGGTCCATTGTGCTCCATGCGCACCCATGGACAGACCGCCGATGAAGTTGTCTTCTCTCTTGTCAGAGAACGGGAAGATGGCTCTGCACATCTTCGGCAGCTCTTCGGCAATGTATTTCATATACTGCACCCCATTCTCTTCATCCATGAAGCAGGAATTATATCCGCAGGGCATCACCACTGCCAGCTTGTTGTCATCCGCATATCGGGTGATGTTGGAGAAATGCAGATAATCGCTGTCATCACCGGAACCGCCGTGCAGCAGCCATAATACCTGGTATTTCATACCCGGTACATATACTTCCTTTCTGCCGTCCATTCTGTCTTTAAATGAGTAGGAAGGAAGGCAGATGGTCACGTTTGTCTGCATGCCCAGACACTGTGACAGGAAATTCATTTTGATTACAGCCATGGTTTACTCCTCTCCCGGGTAGATTACGCTGTGCCGGACCGGCAGCCATTCATTGATGGCTTTTCTTAATGTCAGGTCCCAGAAATCCCATTCATGACCGTAACCCGGCACCTCTTCAATGTACGAAGCATAACCGTGACGCTGCAGGAAAGCATGGTGGCTTTTCATCTGTTCCGTACAGTGATCCTTACTGCCGTATGACAGCCAGAATACTGTCCTGTTATGTCCGTCACGGGCGTTGGTGATAAAACGGCTGCGCAGCCCTGCAGTGTCATGGGGATGATGACTGCGTCCTGCCAGAACTTCTGCAGAAGGGAGTATATCCCCTATGCCGAAAGAAGTTGACATGACCAGCGCTGCGGCATACTGTTCGGGATAATCCGATACAAGTTTCAGCACACCGTCTCCGCCCATGGAAAGGCCGCCGATGAAGTTATCTTCCTGACGGTTCGAAAACGGAAACAGTGCCTGCAGCATTTTCGGCAGTTCTTCCCCGATATAGCTTCTGTACTTAATACCGTTGGGTTCATCATCGTAGAATCCCATATAGTCGTTCGGCATTACAACGGCCAGCTTATGATCATCCGCATATCTCGTAATATTGGTAAAGTGCAGGAAATCACTGTCATCCCCTGTACCGCCGTGCAGAAGCCACAGCACCTGATACTTCATGCCTGGTACATATACGTCTTCTCTGCCGTCCATCCTGTCCTTGAAGGAGTAGGAAGGGAGACAAATCGTTACATTTGTCTGCATACCCAGACACTGTGACAGGAAATTCATTTTAATTACAGCCATGGTTCACACTTTCATTATTCTGCGGGAAAGAGCAGTTCAGCCAGATGCATGGCATCTGCTCCGCCCAGCCGCATACCTGCTGTGCATGTATTGCAGTAACAGACAACCCGGCTGTCCGGTAATTCTGAAACCCAGCGTCTGTAATAGGCGGAACGCATGTTTTCCGGCATTGCTGTTACATAAGCGGGAAGATAATCTCTGAAGTAGTGTGGTGCTTCCGCTATATTCTGCGGATAGGGATCATGGAGCAGGAAGGAACCGTCAAAATCAGCTTCATCACGGTTGTGTTCTGTTTCCAGTATTCCCATTCCGCATCTCTGCATGCATGTACGCACGGCATCCTGCAGAGCATGATGACCGCGGGCCCGGAAACAATCTTGCAGCACCGCTGCACGTCCGTTATAATCCGGCCACTGAAAGTCATTCCGTGTCAGCAGGAATTCAAACAGACTGATGACAGGCAGATCACTGCGCACTTCTTCAAGGATGTGCATGCAGCTCATGCATACAGTGACAATGGTGTCTCCGGTCTGCGGCAGATGATTGGTTACATGACAGCATCCGCAGATTTTCACATCATCCTGGGTGCTGAGATACGCTTCCGCCCGGGCTGCGGTTTCCGGAAAGTTCTTCCGGAAATTGCAGCTGGGGAAATAGCAGTACATGATTATTCGCCGGGATAGATCACGCTGTGTCTGATCGGCAGCCATTCATTGATGGCTTTCCGCAGTGTCAGATCCCAGAAATCCCATTCGTGTTTGTATCCGGGTACTTCTTCGTTGTATACGTCATATCCGAGTTCCTTCAGTCTTTCAACTGTTGTTAGGTAATCGGGATATGCACTCTGATCTGCCGTGCCGCAGCTCAGGAAGAACTTCGGCATATCAAGACCGGCTTTGATCTGTGTTTCCGCATAGACCCAGGTGTCGTATTTGCCTTCCAGCGGCTGACCGAATTTCGGCGCCGGGGAATGCGGGATACCGTTGTTTGCCTTCGGACCGCGCATACCGCCTGACATACAGAGAGCAGCTCCGTAGAGTTCCGGATGATCCAGAGCACAGCGCATTGTACCGCTGGCACCCATGGACAGACCGGCAACGAAGTTATCTTCTCTCTTGTCAGAGAACGGGAAGATGGCTCTGCACATCTTCGGCAGTTCCTCTGTTACGAATGCATAATATTTGGCACCGTTGGGATCATCGGTATAGCCGGCATTGAAGTCGGCCGGCATAACGACCGCGAGCTTGTTGTCGTCTGCGTATCTGGTGATATTGGAGAAGTGCAGGTAGTCACTGTCGTCACCTGTACCGCCGTGCAGGAGCCACAGTACCTGATACTTCATACCCGGTACATATACTTCTTCTCTGCCGTCCATTCTGTCCTTGAAGGAGTAGGAAGGTAAGCAGATTGTTACATTCGTCTGCATGCCCAGGGCCTGGGACAGGAAATTCATCTTGATTACAGCCATGGTTTATTCCTCACCCGGATAGATCACGCTGTGGCGGATCGGCAGCCATTCGTTGATGCCTTTGCGCAGGGACAGATCCCAGAAATCCCATTCATGCTTGTATCCCGGAACTTCTTCCCAGAACGGGTCAAAGCCGTTTTCTTCCAGCCATGCTTTATGGGAACGCATCGGTTCGGTTGCGTGGTCGTTTCCGCCGACCGTCAGGAACATCTTCGGAATCGGTTTGCCTGCTTCACGGGCAGCCAGCAGTTTTTCTCGGACTTCTGTGGGATCGAGATTCTTTGCCGGAATTTTTAAGCCTACCGGAGCAGCACCGCCCCAGCCGAAGGAAGAGGACATGATCAGAGCAGCTCCGTAGTTTTCGGGATGGTCAGAGACAATCTTGATCACACCGCCGCCGCCCATGGAGAGACCTGCAATGAAGTTGTCTTCTCTCTTGTCGGAGAACGGGAAGATTGCTCTGCACATCTTCGGCAGTTCTTCCATGACATAGGTGCGGTATTTGGCACCATTGGGATCATCGTTGTACTGTGCGTTGTAGTCAGCCGGCATAACAACCGCAAGTTTGTTGTCATCCGCATATCTGGTGATGTTGGAGAAATGCAGGTAGTCGCTGTCATCGCCGCTTCCGCCGTGCAGCAGCCACATAACCTGGTACTTCATACCCGGTACGTAAACTTCTTCTCTGCCGTCCATTCTGTCCTTGAAGGAGTAGGAGGGGAGGCAGATGGTTACGTTTGTCTGCATGCCCAGTGCCTGAGACAGGAAATTCATTTTAATTACAGCCATAGTGTTTGTCCTTTCTGTGATAAGAGGCCCCTGGCGGGGCCCCATGCATATTCAATTGTCAGTAGATCAGTACATCCAGTCATGTGTGCTGGCTGCGGTTTCATCGTAGAAGCACTGCATGTTGAACATACGCGGTCCGGTTACGGCTTCGATTGCTTCATCAAGCTCATCATCGAAGTTTGTCTTTTGTTCGCACTTGCGGTCGAAGATCATGGTGTTGAACTCGCCTTCCTTGACCGGATCCCACTTCGGCAGATCGCCGCCGTTCGGGTTGCCTGTACGTGCAAATGCGCACATAGCCTTGGAGAAGGTCTGTTCAAGGGCATCCACATCCGGTCCCATCTGGGTGCACGGCTGCACCTTGCAGGTCTGGAAGAGGAACGGGATATCCGCACAGTGCCATGCCATGACACCGTTCTCCAGTGTATAGCTCAGCGTAAACAGATAGTTGTATACAGGAGCGCTGCTTCTCTTTGCCTTTTCACCGGCATAGAGCTTAGCGTTCTTGCGGACGTTGACCTGTGTAGCATCGGCGATATTGCCTTCCGGATAAGCCTTCTTGAAGGCTGCGATGACGGTGTCGGACGCATCTCCGAACTTAGCCTTGACGCAGGCAAGTCTTTCTTCTTCCGTCAGTTCATCCTTCGGCTTGTCATAGCCGTGGCTGCTCATTTCCGCAATGACGGTGCCGACCATTGTCGGAACTGTCTTGAAGTAATCACTGAAGTCATTTCCCGGATCCAGCGGCATACCTGCGAAGAAATCATTCTTGGTTGTCTTCCAGGAGAAGGATTTGCCTTCACCTTCCGTTGTAAGCTTCAGACCTGCCGCATTGACAGCCTGGATGAATCTGCTGGTCGGAACATTCTGCAGTGCTTCCATGTCGCCTTCTTCGATACCGCACTGTGCGAAGATCTCTTTTGCGAGAACCTTGCAGTCAAGAACGGGTTTCGGGCTCTTTCTCGGTGTCGGTGCACCGGACATGATGATTGCTCTGTGGAAGAGACCTGCAGCCTTGGGATCCTGTCCCATGGAGGTAACCTTTGTACCGCCGCCGGACTGACCGATGATTGTTACACAGTCGGGATCGCCGCCGAAGCCTGCGATATTGTCATGAACCCACTGCAGGGAGGCAGTCATATCGCTGACACCGCAGTTGGCACTGTTGGCAAACTTTTCACCGTAAGCGGAGAAATCGCAGAAGCCGAATACATTCAGACGCATATTGACGGTAACGACAACCATGCCTTCATTCTTGGCAAGCGCTGCGCCGTCATAGCATGCCTGCTCGATGGAGGAACCGTCAGCCAGACCGCCGCCGTGGAACCATACGATAACCGGGCGCTTGGCATCTTTGTCAATGGAACCTGTCCATACATTCAGATACTGGCAGTTTTCGTTGGACGGCCAGAAACGGTGCAGAATACGCACTTCACCGGAGGGTTTCGGGGAACCGAGGATCGGGCTGATATAGCCGTATCCGGTAGCGTCCTGAATGCCTTCCCAGCAGGGGATTTCCTCTGCCTGTTCGAATCTCTTCGCACGGGCATAGCGGATACCGTAGAATGTGAAGACATCGTCGTAAACGAAGCCTCTGAGTTTACCCTTGTTGGTTTCGACAACAGGGTAGTCTTTAAGACAGCAGAATTTAGTCATAATACAGTTTTCCTTTCTTGGTTTTATTGACGATCAGTACATCCAGTCGTGATCGTTCTCTGCTTCTTCATCGTAGAACTGTGAAATATTCAGATGCGGGACGGGCATGGTCTCATCCAGGACTTTCAGCAGTTCCTTGTCATGATCTGCCTTGAGAACAGGCTTCTTGTCGAACAGCATTGTCCAGCACTTATCCGGTTCAACCGGCTTCCACTTCGGCAGTCCTCTTGTATTCGGATCACCGGTGCGGGCAAAGTTGGCAACAGCCTTGGACATCAGGTCTTCCAGCTTGTCTACTTCCGGTCCCATATCCATGCAGGGCTGCACTTCCTTGGTATGGAAGATGAACGGGATATCGCTGCAGTGCCATGCCGGAACACCGTTTTCAAGCGCAAAGTCCAGAGTGAAGAGATAGTTGTATGTCGGTGCACTGGATACTTCCGCTTTCTTCTCGGCATACATAATGGTGGCAGGACGCATCATTCTGTCGACAGCGACAAGATCCATCGGCTGTTTGTCAGGATAAGCTTCCTTGAAGGCAGCGATGACACGGTCTGCATTCTTCTTGCCGACAACTTTGGCAACCATTGCCTTCTGCTCTGCTGCGGATACCTTGTCCTTAGGAGACTTGTATCCTCTTGCGCCGAACTCGGATATAACGGTTGTAGCAAGGGTAGGAACGGTCTTGTAGTATTCGCCGAAACCGACAACCAGCGGATCACCGAGATAGTAGTCGTTGGCTACAGGACCCCAGCTGAAGCTCTTGCCTGCTTTGACAAACTTCATACCGGCTTTGTTTACCACAGAGATGTACTGCTTGGTGGTAAGCTTCTGCAGTGCTTCGACATTGCCTTCCTTGATCTTTGCGGTCTTGAAGACTTCTTTTGCGATATCAGCGGATGTAACTTCGGAGGGCATCGGGCTGCCGTCTTCTGACGGTGCCATAATGCCGCTCATAGGCATTGCTTTGTGGAACAGACCAGCAGCTGCCGGAATCTGACCCATGCAGGTAACCTTCATACCGCCGCCGGACTGACCGATGATGGTAACGTTCTTGGGATCACCGCCGAAACCTGCGATATTGTCATGAACCCACTGCAGGGAAGCAACGAGATCGGCAATACCGACGTTGCCGGAATTCTTCCACTTCTCACCGTATTTGGAGAGATCCAGGAAGCCGAATGCATTCAGACGATGGTTAACGGTTACGACAACAACGTCTTCTCTTCTGGCCAGGTTTGCGCCGTCGTAGCAGGACTGCTCAATGGAGGAGCCGTCTGCGAAGCCGCCGCCGTGGAACCAGACGATAACGGGTTTTTTAGCTTTCTTGTCAATTGACTTTGACCAGATGTTCAGATACTGGCAGTCTTCGCTTGCCGGCCAGAAACGGTGGGCAATGCGGTGTTCACCGGAGGGTTTCGGAGAACCGAGGATCGGGCTGATATAGCCGTAGCCGGTTGCGTTCTGAACGCCTTTCCAGTGCGGGATTTCTTCAGGCATTTCAAATCTTCTGGCGCGTGCATAACGGACACCGTAGAATGTGAAAACGTCCTTGTAGAAGAAACCGCGGAGTTTTCCCTGTTTGGTTGAGACTACCGGGTAGTCTTCACGGAAGATGAATGTTTCTTTCTTTGCCATTAGTTGATTTCTCCTTCTCTGCAGCAAATTTTTTCCATACCGGGTGAACGGCCGGAAAGTGCACAGCATATGCCGTACAAAAGTGCATTTTTGTGATAAAACGTCTGGTAATGATAGACCGCTGCATATAAAAACCACAGCATAAAATCTATGAATATTATATAATGGCAATAGAGTTTCGCAATCTTATTTTTAAACAGAAAAACATTGGTCTGCACAATACGGCAGGCTTGGAAGGAGAACGGAAAAATGACAAAAGGTTTTCTCTGTACATCAACGGAACCGGTTGTGGAAACAACCCTCGGCAAACTGAGAGGATTCCGCCTGGATGATATCTATCATTTCTACGGTATTCAGTACGGCAAAGCAGGAAGATTTGAACAGCCGGTGTTCCCGGACAAGTGGGAAGGTGTGAAGGATGCACTGGCCTACGGGGAAATCTGCTATCCCATGCATGCAGATCAGCCGGGCGGGGATCTGTTTGTTCCGCACCGTTTCTGGCCGAAGAGCGAGAACTGTCTGAACCTGAATATCTGGACACCGTCCATTGAAAAGGATGCGCAGAAACCGGTCATGGTGTGGCTGCACGGCGGCGGTATGTCCGATGGTTCGGCTATAGAGATGCTTGCATATGACGGCCGGAATCTTGCGGAATACGGTGATGTGGTCGTGGTTACGGTCAATCACAGACTCAATGTGTTCGGTTTCCTGAATCTGTCCCACTATGATGAGCTCTACCACAACTCACAGAACTGCGGCATCGCTGACCTTGTCCTGGCTCTGAAATGGGTGCACGAAAACATTGCGGCATTCGGCGGCAACCCGGACAATGTGACAATCTTCGGACAGTCGGGCGGCGGCAAGAAAGTCACCAGTCTGATGCAGGTGCCTTCTGCAGCAGGTCTTGTGCATAAAGCAATCATTGAGTCCGGAACCGGACCGAGCATGGAGAAGACCTACTACGAAGATACATCCTGGATCACCGATAAGATGCTTGAAGAAATCGGTGCTTCCAATGTGAAGGAACTTGTACATATGCCGGTGCAGGAGCTGATGGAGCTGGTGAACAAAGTCGCTCCGAATCAGTACTGGGGACCGATTGAGAACGACTGGTTCGGCAAGACCATCTACCATGGCGCTACCGAAGTATCGAAGTCGATTCCGCTGCTGGTCGGCACCAATATCGGTGAGTTCGGATCCTTCGGCTTCAGCGTACCGGGCAGACAGAACATGACCAAAGAAGAAAAGGAACAGGCTGTCATTGCACGCTATGGTGAAGAGAAGGGAAGAAAGCTGCTCGATCTGTTCTACAATGCTTATCCGGATCATGATGCTCTGGATGCAGTGGTTCTCGATGACGGTACCAGAGGAACAACCCTGGCTCTGTGTGATCTGCGGGCAGAGCAGAATGCCGCAGATACATACACATATGTGTTTGCCTATGATTTCCCGGTGGATGACGGCAAGGCCGCATGGCACTGTGCAGAGATTCCGTATGTATTCCGCAACATGGACAGAGCGGCATATGCCAATACGGAAGACGGTGAACGGCTGCAGGATCAGTTCTCCGGTTTCTGGGTGAACTTCGCAAGAACCGGCAATCCGAACGGCAGGAATCTGCCGTACTGGGAACCGTACACCAAGGGACATGAAGTCACCATGATCATTGACCGTGAATGCCGTACAGCTGTCAATTACGACAAAGAACTGATCGAGTATCATAAACAGCTGAACGATGAACTGAAAGCACCGGATATGCTGATGTAATACCAAAAAAGACTGCCTCTGTTGATCCGACTCTTGTCAAGTAGACAAGGAAAATAAATCACTGTACAGACATCACAAAAATATGGAGGATAGGGTAACCTGTCCTCCATATTTTCATGGTGTCGATTGCGGGCAGTCTTTTTGGTATTTATTTGTTCTTTTCTTTGGACCGCTTGTCGTTGATAATGTCCATTTCCTTTGCGTCAATCAGGCTGACGTGATTCTCTTCCGCCCATTTGACGCATCCTTTAAGAACCGTCGGCAGGAATACCCGCGGAACTTTGACAAGTTTTTCCAGGGCTGCATCGGTGAATTTCACATCTGTCTGCAGCCGTTCCGCTGCATACCGTACGGAGGCAACCGTAGTGGCTCTCTGCGGCAGAAGCTCCGGCAGCAGCCTTCTGTGTTTGTGATACCAGAAATTCTTGGAATCGCGGTATCCGTAGTCAACCGGCAGATGCGGGAAGTCACCGGCTTTCACACCGTTGACAATGGCATTGTAATAACGCTCTTTCATGAGAATTTTATCGATTCTCAATACGAAGTGGGCACCGTAAGGTGTTGTGATGCCGTTGAAGTCATGGAACTTTTCAAGTTCGTAATGATCGGCACCTTCCGGCAGCGGCTGATCATCCTGGGCATTGTCCAGGGTATCCACCCAGGTGCACTCCACCGCCTGCAGAGCTTCCGATATAACCTGCGGATAAGCGCCGGCAGGATCTTCCTGTTTGCGGAGTCCGTCTTCGAGGTGGAAACGGAAATCCTTCATCTTTTCTTCCGGTGTATCGCCCGGCCATCCCAGACGCACCATTTCCTTGAATGTTTTGCGGTCATCACCCATGAAGTTGATTACACATTTCTTGTGTTTGATCAGATTCTGGGCGGTGTTGGATGAACAGCGGCATTCCAGCATGAATGCATAGTAGTCTTTGCCTGCCACATAGAACGGAGCCAGCAGGGAATAGGGACCGCACGTTGTCTTTCCGTCATCCGTAAGTGTGCTGATCAGCACGGCAGGCATCGGAAAAAACAGCGACGACTGGTAGAAATTATCCACAATGCGCAGATTTTTGAAACCGGACATAACAAACCTCCATACATTCAAAAATAAATTTTATCAGTTGATAAAGTCAAGCGGTCCGGATGAAAGAGATTTGTCTTTTGCGGCGCAGTCCGATACAGTATTGTTCGGAGATAAATGATTATGAGAGAAAGATATCCGGAAATTGTCATCAGTGCGGAAGGCGTATCCTGGCAGAAAAAAGGACAGATGTGGCTGTACCGCAACAATGTTCTGCATGTCTCTGAAGAGCTGCAGAACGGCATGCCTGCGGATGTAGTAGGTGAAGACGGTGAATACCTGGGAACGGGACTGTATTCACAGAAGAGCCATATCACGGTCCGTATTCTGAGCAGAAACCGTGATGAGGATATTGATACAGCATTCTTCATCCGCCGGATCAGAGAAGCATATGAATTCCGCCGTTCCGTTGAACCGGAAAACATGACCAACTGCCGTCTGATTTTCGGGGAAGCGGATTTACTGCCGGGCCTGCTTGCGGACCGGTACAACGAATTCCTGGTTGTGCAGATCAGCACGTACGGTATGGAGATGCGGAAGGATGCACTGTACGCGGGAATCATGCAGGTACTGCAGGATGCCGGTGAGGATGTGAAGTACATCTATGAAAAGAATGATATTGCCGTCCGGGAGAAGGAAGGTCTGACAAGGTATGAAGGCTGGTATACGCAGACGGATGTGCCGGCGGAAACCGTCATCAACGAGAACGGTCTGAAGATCCGGGTGGATATTGCCGGCGGTCAGAAGACCGGCTACTTCCTCGATCAGAAGAGCAACCGTGTGCTTGTGCGGCATCTGGCAAAGAACAAACGGGTGCTTGACTGTTTCACGCATACCGGCGGCTTTGCACTGAATGCGGCTTACGGAGGTGCTGCGGATGTTACGGCAGTGGATGTTTCGGCCGGCGCTTTAGCAAAAGCGGCAGAGAACGCCGAACTCAACGGGCTGAGCGAACGGATGCATTTTGTGCAGGCTGATGTGTTTGCATACCTGGAAACATGCACGCAGGGACAGTATGATCTGATCATTCTCGATCCGCCTGCCTTCACCAAGAGCAGACGCACCGTGGATCATGCCTACCGGGGTTACAAGACCATCAACAAACGTGCGATGGAACTGCTGAAGAACTACGGCTATCTGGCGACCTGCAGCTGCAGCAGGTTTATGGAAACGGAGAACTTTGAGAGGATGCTGAGGGAAGCGGCTTCGGAAGCAGGTGTATATCTGCAGCAGATCTCTGTCACCCAGCAGAACGGCGATCATCCGATCCTCTGGACGATGGCGGAAACATCCTACCTGAAGTTTTATATGTTCCGTATAATTCCCGTTAAATAGAAGAGCATAAGAAAGGGTGTCTGTAACTGCAGGCACCCTTTTCATCATGTCTCTCTTCAGTGAAGCTCCTCTTCCAGTGCATCAATTGTATTGAGCAGCTTCTTCCAGGTAATCCGCTGCTTCGCGTCTTCCATTGCGGTAAGATACCGGGCATTGTCCGTATGCGTTCTTGCCATGACATAGTTGTGATAGTACTGGCCAAAGGCTTCATACTGGCTTACATCCACGCTGACTTCACGGTCTGTATATTTGTTTTCGATGGTCTTCTCGTAAATCTCGTAGTAGTTTCCTTCATCGAAATATGTGTTCAGCGTATCCAGTCCGTAACTGCGGGAGTTGTAGATAACGGTTCTGCGGATGCTTGTGAACAGCAGGTACGCATTGAAAAACAGAACAATAAGAGCAATCAGAATCATCACCCGTCCTACGGGCACCCATTTACTGTTTCGCTTTTTCATCGTTAAGCCTTTCGTTCACTCTTACAAGCAGCGCAGAGTCTGTCATGTTTTCCGCTTCCAGAAGATCTTCATCCGTCAGGTTCAGGTATTCCTTGGCGACCGCATTAAAGTCACTGTTCAGGCGGTTGGCATACGGGATCAGCTTTTCATCCTCGGCCCATTTCAGATAATATCTGTACTCCGATTTGAATTCCGTGATATTCCTGCATACCTGCACGAGCGGATCGGTGTAGTTGTTCCTGTTGTACAGGTAATTGGTCAGATTCTCGATCAGATTGACATAGCTGCTGCCGAGATAGGCAACCCGGTTGTACTCCGCATATTTTGAATACGGCAGATCGTATTTGTTGGTGAAGATATACAATTCCGCGAATTCCCCGTTCTCCAGCAGTGTATCCAGTGTATGCTGTATTTCCTCATCACCCATCCGGGATATCCGGATACTGTCCGCAATGTCATAACTTGCCATATGAAACGGAATCAGAATGAGGTTGGCGAGCAGCACCATAACGAGGCTGACAAGAACCCCGTATCCTTTTCTGCTCTTTTTGACTTCAAGATGAACTTCATCCTGTGCCATCTGGAACTCATGATCCAGCGTCTGCAGTTTGCGGATATGTTCCTGTGCCTCCGGATTGGGAGTGCCGCAATGGGGACAGAATGCATCATTCAATGACAGCGGCGCACCGCAGTTCTTACAGTTCAGCATGCTTTACTCCTTCTTTACATATGCGTCCAGATCCGCAAGCTTTACATATCCGTAGTTATCAGCGTGGGTATTATAGATTTCCGAGAGTTCCTGTTCGGTATATCCTTTTTCTTCCATCATCTTCAGAACGGACTGCCGCAGGGATTCATACAGTTCCGGATCGGCAGGCTTTATATCATATCCGTGGACGTAATAGTCGGGATAAAACAGGAAGTACAGGACATTCTGAAGCTGGTAGCTGCTGAAATGCGGATATTCAAGAATGTTTTTGCATTGGTCCTTAAGAACATAATCGGCATAGTGTGACCAGCGTCTGACAACATTGCTGTTTTCCACATAAAGAACACCGATGGTTTCGAAGTCATCCTTCGCATATGCTTCGTCCAGCTTTTCAATATTCTCATCTTCCCAGAGAATGGTCTCCAAAGCGTGCTGATCCGTCTTGGGGTCATTGTACGCATCAATCCGTGCCGTCTGTGCAAATACAAAAGCCAGCCCGATGACCACCGCAATCAGCAGCACTGACCGCAGGAATGCCGTAAGCACCATCATACCGGTAGACTTGTGCACTTCATCCTTCAGGCCGAGCATACTGTCCACAAAACCGGCAACCTTGTGCCTGAATGAACGGTAGGATCCTTTGCGGTTCATGGTTCCGCAGAAAGGACATACTTCGAGATCTTCGCTGAATACAGCGCCGCAGTTTTTACAATGTACCTGTTTCATGAAAAAATCATATCTCTTTTTTAACTGGTACGAAATAAAAAAATGTCTGTGGTTAATACAGACATCAGGTATGCGGGATAAGATGAACGGTCAGGCATTCTTTTTGCTTAATTCCGCCGTGCTCAGGATGACGCCGAAGATGATGATGGCGCCGCCGATCAGCTGTCTTGCGGAGATCGGTTCACGCAGAATCGTGGCGGAGAAGATGAGACCGAACACAGGCATCAGGTTCATGATGGATGCGGCCGTGGAGGCGGATACACCGCGCAGACCGTAGTTGTAGAAAAGATACGCAAGCACCGAACAGCAGATGCCGAGATACAGCATGGCTGCACCGGTACGCAGTGTAAGCGCAGGGATGCCGGCATTTTCTGCAATGACAGCGGGAACGAACAGGAAGGTGGAAATGATGATCTGCCAGAAGGTCAGCGTGGATACACTGTATTTCTCCGGAACGGACTGGGTGACAAAGTTGTAGAAAGCCCAGTAGAATCCGCAGGTAATCAGCAGCAGATTGCCGATCAGACTGCCGCCGCTTTCACCCGGCTGTAAGGTAAGCACGGCAATGCCGATCATCGCTGTGGCAATACCGGCCAGCTTCATCCTGGACGTCGGTACATGGTAGACAAACAGACCGACCAGTGCCGTAACCGCTGGATAAGAGCCTGCAATCAGAGAAGCAGTGCCGGCAGACGTCAGATGCACACCGGAATTCTCAAAGATATAGTACAGACCGACACCGAACAGGGAGGACAGCACGAACTTGCCGAGATCCTCCTTTGCCGGACGCGTGCGGTCTCCGCTGGCAATCCGCATGATGCCCAGCAGGATACATGCAATGGAGAAGCGGGCAAGACACAGGGTCATCGGGGTGAAGGTTTCATATGCGATTTTGGTGGCAATGAAGGATGAACTCCAGAAGAAGATACCGATCAGAACCGCCAGGTAGTATTTGACTGAATTTCCCATAATGAGGAAAGTTTAGCACTGCTGAAGGACAATAGGAACAGAAATATGCATAAGCGAGGAATTACAATAAAAGAGACCGTGATTATGATGGAAGAAACAGATTAGGCGCAGGTATAATGGAAACAGTCGAAAAGGAGATCTGATAATATGATTCATAAAACGCTGAAACCGTTCCCGGAGAACTTCCTGTGGGGTGCCAGCACATCTGCCTACCAGATGGAAGGCGCTAATCTGGAAGATGGCAAAGGCCCTTCCTGCCAGGATGTTAAAAAGGTCCCGGAAGGAACCTCGGAACTGGATGTATGTGCCGACCAGTATCACCGCTATAAAGAAGATGTAGCACTGATGGCCGAGATGGGTTTCAAAGTATACCGTTTCTCCATCTCCTGGTCCCGTATCCTGCCGGAAGGAACCGGTGCGGTTAACCCGAAGGGAATCGAATACTACAACAATCTGATCAATGAATGCCTGAAGTACAATATCGTACCGCTGGTAACCATGTTCCACTTTGATATGCCGGCTGCGCTTGACCGCAGAGGATCCTGGTCCAATCCGGAATCCGTTGACTGGTTCCTGAACTTTGCGAAGGTTATGTTCGAAAACTTCGGTGACCGCGTAAAGTACTGGCTGACCATCAATGAGCAGAATATGCTTACCCTGGTCGGACCGGTAATCGGTACGCTGACGCTTCCGGAAGGCACAACCAATGTGATCAAGGAAACATACCAGCAGAACCACCACATGCTTGTTGCCCAGGCGAAAGCAATGGCACTGTGCCATGAGATGCTGCCGGATGCCAAGATCGGTCCTGCACCGAATATCTCACTGGTATATGCTGCTTCCTGCAAACCGGAAGATGTTATCGCTGCCCAGAACTACAATGCTATCCGCAACTGGCTGTACCTCGATATGGCAGTTTACGGCAAGTACAACAACATCGTCTGGTCATATCTTGAAGAACATGATGCCTGCCCGGTATTTGCGCCGGGTGATGAAGAAGCACTGGCCAACGGTCATCCTGACTTCATCGGCTTCAACTACTACAACACCGCAACATGCGAAGCAAGTGACGGTACGGAACAGGCAAACCCGGGTGCAGACCAGCAGACCGCAAGAGGTGATGCAGGCTTCTACCGCGGCTACAGAAATCCGAACCTGACCGTAACCGAATTCGGCTGGGAAATCGACCCGATCGGCTTCCGTGCAACCATGCGCGAAATCTACAGCAGATACCGCCTGCCGCTGATTGTCACGGAGAACGGTCTCGGTGCATACGACACGCTGGTTGACGGCCGTGTGCATGATGATTACCGCATTGATTATCTTGCCAGACATATTGAGCAGATCCGTCTTGCCATCAGTGACGGTGTCGATATGATGGGTTACTGCCCGTGGAGTGCAATCGATCTTGTCTCAACACATGAGGGTGTAAGGAAGCGTTACGGTTTCATCTATGTGGACAGAGATGAATTTGACATGCGCACACTGGACAGATTCAGAAAGGATTCCTTCTTCTGGTACAAGAAGGTCATTGCCAGCAACGGCGAAGATCTCAGTCCGGAATTCACAGTTGAATAATCATTCGGTCTCAGACAGCAAAAGGGAGTTGGTTGAAAAACCAGCTCCCTTTCTATTTGCGGAAAAGCAATTATTCCTCTGAGATATCAAGACCGATGGAATACCATTTCCATACTTCGGGGAAGAAGAAGAATCCGCCCGGAACCAGTTTCTTGTATTCCTTCGCAACGTCTGCGTAGTACTGATCAAGCCATTCCTTACCGCCGTACTTCTTGCATACGGAATCATAATGTGTCGGCAGCACCATGGTTGCTCTGAATCTCGAACACAGTTCAGCGTAATCTTCTGCAGAATACATCTTTCCTTTGTTCGGTCCGTCTTCGTACTTGACCTCTGCCTGTCTGATCAGGATATCAGGGCAGATCTTCTGGCTCTCCAGATAGGTGCTTGTATACAGATCACGGCCGTTTGCCAACAGAATCTGGAAACCGTCTTTTGTCGTGATCAGATAGTCATATGACTCAATGGAACCCCAGTCATCACAGTCTTTATGTCCGTAGATTCCGTGTCTTACAGATCTGTCTTCGTCCGGATTGTATCTTGCGCCCAGGTTGCAGTGCTTGGCCGGGAATACTTTAACAGTCAGATCCTTGAAAGACAGTTCTTCATACGGGAAAGCCAGGAACAGATTGTCGCAGCAGATTCTGTGGAAACGCAGCACAGCCTGCGCGGACATTGCCGGGGCAATGACGATGGAACCATACTTCTCTGTGTAATAAGCAAGTTCTTTGTCATGGTCAAGATGCGTGTGCGTGAGAATTATGTAGTCCGCACCGGTGATCTCATCAGGATCATGACCCCAGAGACCGTCATCGTAATAACCGTCGGGATTCTTGCCGAAGCCCCAGAACGGATCGATGAGCAGGACTTTGCCGTTGGGAAGTACGAACTCATGG
>JAFUCL010000019.1 GCA_017459725.1 Solobacterium sp.
AAACGATCTGGGCGACGATTTTGTCTCCCTTGAATACGATCCGCATAGTACCGAACCGGGCACGTTCAAATAGCTCTCTCTGCCTCTCCGTCATCTTTATCCGTACAGACATCCTTTTCGATTTTCCGCTCATCATCACAGGGAACTCGATACAGCCGCCCGTTAACCTGAAATTCTGGTTGTTGATATAGCAGCACGGGCGCTTCAGAACAGGGACGGTCGGCTCTTTCGCGGATACCGGTTTCCCTTGTGAAGCCAGTTTCTTCTTCAGATTTTCAAATTTACGGAGCTCCTTGTTATATTTCCTGACTATGGATCCCGCATCACGGATACACTGGTTCTTTATGGCAGAAGGAAGGTCAGCTTTAACGTCGGCACTTGAATACTTATTGACGGCAACACCGTTCATGGCATCAGAAACCAAACTATTGACAGTACATATGTATTCGTTCATAGTCTGAATGACCAAAGCTTTTTGGTCTCTGGTCAGATAAAGTTTTACTGTTTCCGATAACTGCATTCGTTCTCCTAAACGGTTTTCTGATTCTCTATATATTGCTTGATCACAGACAGCGGAGCACCGCCGACAGTCGATACGAAATAGCTGTTTGTCCACAGGCTGGGGATCCGGGATCTGAGCCACGGGAACTCTTCTCTGAGTATCCTGGAGGAATACCCTTTCAGCCTTTTGACAGCTTTATGGATACCATACTGAGGGGCCACTTCGATCAAAAGATGAACATGATCCGGCATGACCTCCATTTCCAGAAGATCTACGTTCATCTGGCCGCACGTCTCTTTGACAAGTTCTTTGAGGCGTTCATCGACTCCGTCAACGAGGACAGGACGACGGTATTTCGGGCACCAGACCACATGATATTTACAGGAATAGATCACATTGTTATTTGATTTGTATTCCATACTATTATTATACGGCGTTCAGTCTTATATCCCCATGGCTGAAGTCATGGGCTTTACGGCGATTCTCAGTAAATCCTGTTTTGCCGTGTGAATCAGCCGGAGAGGAAGATGTCATGGAAGAATACTGGGTTATTGATTTTCTGCCTGTGCTGGTGCCGGCGGACGGTGTCGGACAGTACTTTGCCGTGGAGGAATACCTGCGCAGCTCTGAAGAGGGCAAAGAGATATATGAGCGGTTTGTGAGACTTCTGCTGAAGCTGAACTGTTATGATGATCTCTGCGTAACATCGGGAGAAGATGATGAACCGGTGATCAATCCGGAACCTGCTCAGCTGGCGGATCTGGTGCGTGCCTGCCGCAAGCCGGGATACGGTCTCTGTATGCGGACGGGATCTGCCGCTGTCATCACCCTGAACAGTGAAGATCTGTATATGACGCTGTATGAACCGGATGATGATCTGCTGCGGCTGATGGGTATGCTCTGTGCTTCGGAAGGTCTGTTTCTGCGGAAGATGCCGGCAGAGACCGATGAAACGAAGAACGGTGTTTGACATCTCGTGACAGAGGAACTATTCTGATGATTAAGAACGGAGTTTCCGGCTATAATATAAGTGAATAAACGGAGTCAGAAAGAGGGAAAGCAATGATGCCAGCTAAAAATGCATATTGGATCCATGATACGGTCAAGGATTCCAATTATCTGAACGGGGTGAAGGTTCTGCCCCGCTGCAAATGTTCGAACTGCGGTTATGTTTCAAATTATGAAAAGCCGGTATGCCCGAGCTGCGGCGCCAAGATCGTAGGTTCGAAAACAGCAGGTGAAACAGAAGACGGTGAATAAGCCGTCATCGGAGTCAGAACAAAACAGAACGCACGCCAGTGCGCTTTTGTTTTATACGGATGAAGGAGGAACTATGGGAAGGATTATTGTACAGGAAGAAACCACGAAGGATCCGGTCAGTCT
Organism: Solobacterium sp.; assembly: GCA_017459725.1. Lineage (GTDB taxonomy): Bacteria > Bacillota_I > Bacilli_A > Erysipelotrichales > Erysipelotrichaceae > Bulleidia. The sequence goes on from JAFUCL010000019.1 coordinate 1,886, forward strand.
GATCGGACGTGAAGCAGGTGTATGCTGGGGTGCCGATATCACCAGTGCAAAGAAGAATTATAAAAGAGGTCTCGGCTGTCTGACATCGGGTCATGGCAGAACGTGGGAGTATCCCCAGGTCTATGTTGTCCTGGACGGCTATTCCGCAAGAGTGATCAGGGAACTGTATACGCATATTGCGGGCGGACCGACACGTCTGCAGGCATCCACCAGGTATATCAATTACGAGAAGGGGTTTGACTATGTCATCCCGCCGCATATTGAGAACAACGCAGAAGCCAAAGAAGCGTATATAACTGCCATGGCGGATATTACGGCCGCCCTGCAGAAGCTGGAAGGCTGCGGTATCCCCAGAGAAGACTGTGCGATGCTGCTGCCGCTCGGTATGACCAGCAAGGTTGTTCTGCGTACAAACCTGCGCAATCTGATTGACATGAGCCACCAGAGACTGTGCACGCGTGCATACTGGGAATTCCGGCAGCTGATGCAGGATCTGATGCATGCCCTGGCTGATTACTCAGAGGAATGGAAGTATCTGACCGAGAATTACTTCATGCCGAAGTGCGAAGTGACAGGCTTCTGCACAGAGGAAAAATCCTGCGGCAGAATGCCGAAAAAAGAAAGGTAATATTATAAACAGAATCGCCAATATCCCGTTGACGATGCAGGTTTTCTGTGATAAATCTATTATCAAGTTAACTTAAATGCAGTGACGGAATTATGCCTCTGTCGGAAGTTGCAGAGAGCCGGTGTTTGGTGGAAGCCGGTATGGAAGACAGGTGTGCAGTCTCTTTCCCGAGCAGACCGGACGAACACAGCAATGTAAGTATTCCGGTACGTGTGCCGCGTTACAGGCTGAGGACTTGTTTGAGTTCAAGAGAGATCTTCTTTCGTGAGAAGAAGGTAAACAGGGTGGTACCGCGGAATATTCGTCCCTGAAGTCATATTTGACTTCGGGGATTTTTTATACATCGGAAAGGATACGGAACATGAAAAGAATTGCAATCAGTGATGTCACAATGAGAACAGCGGACGGCGGAGAGAATCTTTCCCTGAGCTTCCGTGAAAAGATTGAACTGGCAAAACTGCTGGACAGAGCAGGGGTGTCTGTCATTGAAACAGACCCGATTCTAAATGCGCGATCGGATGCCCTGCTGATCAAGTCCATTGCCTCTTCGGTGCGTACATGCACAGTGGCAGTTCCGGTTATACTCGGTGATGCGGAAAGTGTCAGTGCATCATGGAATGCGCTGAAGGATGCTGTCTCTCCGCGTCTGCAGGTGCGGGCACCAATCAGCACCGTACAGATGGAATACTTCCATCACATGAAGGCAGACAAGATGATCCGGACGATTGCGGAGATGGTTGCCGCATGCCGGAAATACTGCAGTGAAGTGGAATTTGCCGCTCTGGATGCAGGAAGAAGCGATGCCGATACTCTGAAGAAAGCAGTGCAGGCAGCCATTGAAGCAGGTGCCACTGTCATTACATACAGCGATACCGCCGGTACACTGCTTCCGGATGAATTCTACGAATCCGTCAGGGCAATCCGTGACATTGTTCCGGAAAACGTGAAACTTGCTGTGCATTGTTCCGATGCCCTGTATATGTCGAATTCATGCGCCATGGCAGCGGTAAGAGCCGGTGCGGATGAAGTCAAAACAGTGGCATACGGCGACAACGCTCCGTCCCTGCAGGAGTTTGCAGGAATCCTGGCGGCCAAAGGGGTTGTATATGATGTCGGCACGGGTGTGCGGGTGACGGAACTGAACCGGATCGTCGGACAGATCCGCCGCATGTGTGAAACTCACCGTTCACAGACATCTCCGTTTGACACCGGTGTACGCGATGGGGAAGAGTTTGCGCTCGGTGCACATGAAGATATGCAGGCGGTCAGAAAGGCTGCCGAAGCACTCGGATATGATCTCTCAGATGAAGATATAACCAATGTATATACAGAGTTCTCTGCAATTGCCGCAAGGAAGGAACAGGTAACCGCAAGAGAACTGGATGCCATCGTGGCTGCTGTAGCGATGCAGGTGCCGCCGATGTATCAGCTGGAAAGCTATGTTATCAATTCCGGCAACGTGATCATGGCGACTTCACATCTGCGTCTGAAGAAAGACGGCAGTTTCCTGGAAGGAATTGCGGTTGGAGACGGCCCGATCGATGCCAGCTTCCTTGCCATTGAACAGATTACGGGACGTCATTTCGAACTGGATGATTTCCAGATCAGAGCTGTTACGGAAGGCAGAGAGGCAATGGGTGAAACCGTTGTAAGACTGCGCTCCGGCGGCAAGCTGTATTCCGGCAGAGGCATTTCCACGGATATCATCGGTTCGGGTATTCTTGCATATATCAACGCTGTAAACAAAATCGTCTATGAGGAGGATGCCGCATGAATCTCTCATTTTCCACAAGAGGCTGGATGGATATTCCCTGGCAGGAGCTGGTCGCTTCTGCAGAGGAGATGAAATTCTCCGGTATTGAGGTATATGATCCTTTCCGGTATCCGGAACTGACTGCACGCAACGCACCGTTCCATAAATTCAATGTCATGGCAACGATGCGTGACCTGAAGAAACGCGGTCTGAAGATTCCGGTCATAGACAGTCCGGTTGACTTTGCGGCGGAAGGTTCCTCCGAGCGTCTCAGTGAACTGATTACCCTTGCGGCTGATGCGGGTATTCCGTATGTCTGCACCTTTACGAAGGAAACCGATGACGGCAAGATTCTGAAAGCACTGGAAGCGATCGTCGATGAGACGGAAAAGAAGAATGTTACGGTGCTGATCAAAACAAGCGGAACATTTGCGGATACGGCAAGGCTGCGCCTGGTACTGGATCATTTTGCCTGTGATCAGCTGGCAGTCATCTGGGATGTGCATCATCCGTACAGAGACCTGCATGAAAAGCCGGCAGTGACCATCACCAATCTCGGTGCCTATATCAGACATGTGCATCTGCGTGATTCCAATGATGAAGGTGAGTATGATCTGATCGGTGAAGGAACGATGCCGGTTGCCGAAGTGATGCGGGCTCTTTCTTCCATTGACTATGACGGGTTTATCTCCCTGGAATGGAAGCCTGAATACCTTGAGGATATACAGGATCCGCAGATCATCCTGCCGCATTTCGTGAATTACATGGAACGCTATGACAATACACGGGGACTGCGCAAAGCTCTTTATCCCAACCATGACGGTTCCGGTCAGTATGTCTGGAAGAAGGATGAACTGATCAATCTGACCTTCTCACAGGTTCTTGACCGTATGGTTGAGGAGTTCCCGAACCAGTATGCGTTCAAATATACAACTCTGGATTACACACGCACCTATGAGGAATTCCGTGATGATGTGGATGACTTCGCAAGAGCGCTCATCTCACTGGGTGTAAAGGCAGGTTCAAAGGTGGCCGTATGGGCAACCAATGTGCCGGCATGGTATATCTCCTTCTGGGCTTCGGCCAAGATCGGTGCCGTGCTGGTAACCATGAACACAGCCTACAAGATCCATGAAGCGGAATACCTGCTGAGACAGTCGGATACACATACGCTCGTGATGATTGAAGGTGCGCTGGATTCCGATTACCGCGGCATCATCAATGAGCTGTGTCCGGAGATCCGCCGCAGCAAAGCCGGGTCCCCGCTGCACTGCGAAAAACTGCCGTTTTTGCGCAATGTCATTACCGTAGGTTTCCGGCAGCCGGGATGCCTTACATTTGAAGAAGCCATGAAACGGCATGATATGACAACGGTGGAGGAGCTGCACCGTATGGCTGCGGAAGTGCGTCCGGGCGATGTCTGCAACATGCAGTACACATCGGGCACAACCGGATTCCCGAAGGGCGTTATGTTGACGCATTACAACGTCGTGAACAACGGCAAATGCATTGGTGACCGCATGGACCTGAGTACCGCAGACCGCATGATGATCCAGGTGCCGATGTTCCACTGCTTCGGTATGGTTCTGAGCATGACCTCCAGCATGACGCATGGTGCTACGCTGTGTCCGATGCCGTATTTCTCCGCCAAATCATCGCTGGCATGCATTAACCAGGAGCACATCACCTGCTTCAACGGTGTGCCGACCATGTTCATCGCTATGTTCAACCACGAAGACTACAGGCATACCGACTTCTCGTATATGCGTACAGGCATCATGGCAGGGGCAGGATGTCCGCCGGAGCTGATGCGCCGGGCTGCCCAGCCGGATGAGATGAATATGACCGGTATTGTATCGGTTTACGGACAGACGGAATCTTCACCGGGCAGTACGATGTCGGCCTGGGATGATCCCCTGGATGTGCGCTGTGATACAGTCGGTTATGCATTCCCGCATGTACAGTGCAAGATCATCGATCCGGATACCGGCGAAGAAGTGCCTGCCGGTGTAAACGGTGAATTCTGCTCACGCGGATATAATACGATGAAGGGCTATTACAAGATGCCGGAAGCCACTGCAGAAACCGTTGATGCGGAAGGCTGGCTGCACTCGGGAGATCTGGCATGCCGTGATGAAAACGGAAACTACCGGATCACCGGCAGACTGAAGGATATGATCATCCGCGGCGGTGAGAATATCTATCCGAAGGAAATCGAGGAATTCATTTATACACATCCGAAAGTGCAGGATGTCCAGGTCATAGGCGTTCCGGACAAACGGTACGGCGAAGAAATCATGGCCTGCATTATTGCAAAGGAAGGCGAAACCGTAGATGTGGAGGAAATGCGCGAATATATTCAATCACATATGGCGCGCCACAAAGTTCCGAAGTATATTGAAGTAGTCGACAGCTTCCCGATGAACGCTGCCGGCAAGATCCTGAAGTACAAAATGCGTGAAGATGCCGCCAAAAGGCTTGGTTTATAGAAAGAGGAGACTGAATTGTATGGAAATCAAAATGAATCTCACTGCAGCACCCAAGGAAAAACCGACCGATGAAAGCAAACTCGGCTTCGGCAAAGTATTCACGGATCACATGTTTGTAATGGACTGGGACAGAGCTACCGGCTGGCATGATGCCCGTATTGAACCGCTCGCTCCGCTGCAGCTCCATCCGGCCGCAACCGTACTGCATTACGGTCTGGAAATCTTTGAAGGTATGAAAGCATACCGCACTGCAGAAGGCAAAGTGCAGCTGTTCCGTCCGACGGAGAATGTCGCACGTATGAACCGTTCCGCAGAACGTATGAGCATGCCGCAGATGGATCCGGAAGATATGCTGCAGGCTATCAAGACACTGGTATCAGTTGAAAAGGACTGGGTTCCGCACGGCTTCGGAACATCCCTGTATATCCGTCCGTTCCTGATCGGCAATGATGAAACCCTCGGCGTGCATACACTGCATCATGCAAAGTATGTTATCATCTGCTCACCTTCAGGAAGCTATTACGCAGAAGGCATCAACCCCGTTAAGATCATGGTTGAAGATGAAGATGTACGTGCCGTAAGAGGCGGTACAGGTTTCGCAAAGTGCGGCGGCAACTACGGTGCAGCACAGCGTGCCGGTGAAAGAGCGGAAACCCTCGGTTATACACAGGTTCTGTGGCTCGATGGTGTGGACAGAAAGTATATCGAAGAAGTCGGTGCTATGAACATCATGTTCAAGATCGACGGCAAGGTTGTCACTCCGAAGCTGAACGGTTCCATCCTGCCGGGTATTACCCGCAAGAGCATTCTTGAACTGCTCAGGGCTGAAGGAAAGGATCCCGAAGAGCGTCTGATCAGTGTGGACGAACTGATTGAAGCTGCTGAAAACGGCAAGCTGGAAGAAGCATGGGGCTGCGGAACTGCTGCAGTTGTTTCTCCGGTCGGCTGGCTCTACTACAAGGGCAAGGAATATGAAATCAACAACGGTAAGATCGGTCCTACAACCCAGGGACTCTACGATAAGCTGACAGCTATTCAGTGGGGTAAGACAGAAGATAAGTTCGGCTGGATCGTTCCGGTTGAATAAGTGAACGAACTGACCTGTTACAGCAGATCCCGTGTTCTGAGCTTTAAAAGCCATATAGTGAATGATTATGGCGCCGTATTAAGAAAACCATATATGCTTCTATCATAAACTGCGCAAAGTTGCACAGTTGAAAATGACTGTTCCAGGAAATGTCTTGGAACAGTTTTTTTACATGATCGTCGAAGTGCAGAGTCTTTGAGTCACTATGAAAGCGTTTTTTATTAAAGTGCTATGACTACCCAAAATGCTGTTTGTTTGCTAAACCGACCTGTGAATAATTGGCTGACCATAAGTGCCATGCCACTACATCTATCGGCCGGTATAGTCGAAAGATAGAAACAATTCATTCATATTAATTGAGGAATCGGCTAATCATTAATGTGACAAAAGCTAGGGACAATTGTGAGTGCTATTTACAAAATTGACCGTAGTTGTGACAACAGTGAATTACCAAATTGAAATTTCATATTGACAATTACCGTTTTGAAATTACAATAGATTTTAGAAAGGAGAATTTAGAAAGGATGACAACATGGGTTGAAAAGGTGAAAAAAGCCATGACCGAGAAAGGAATGAATCAAAAAGAATTGGCAAAATATTCAGGAATTACAGAACCATCAGTTTCAAGATATCTGAAAGGAGAAAGGACTCCAAGAATTGATATCATTACAAACTTTGCAAAGGTATTAGATTTGGATATTAACGAGCTACTGGATACTCATTCAGTACATAGTGCATATGAGGATATTTCAATAGCCATTGCAAGAAGGGGGAATGAGTTAAATGAAGAAGAGAAAAACAAATTGATTCTGTTACTTAAGAACGGAAAAGAGACCGATGCATAGACCAGGAGAAGATTATGATCGAATTGACAGGTTGGCACGTAATATCCTGATCGATTATGGAATAACAAGATTTCCATTAGACATGTTTGATCTTTGCAAAAAGATGGGCTTTATAGTTGTACCCTACTCTTCATATGAAAAGAACGAAGAAGCATTACAGTTATTGCTTAAAAAATCAAAAGATGGTTTCTATTTTCCGGCATGTAATGGAATGCCACCTCAAATTATATATAACGATAAATATGGTGATCATTTGACACCGGCGCGGATTCAATCCACATTAGGTCATGAAATAAAACACATTCTTGAAGAAGATACTACTGACGAGGAAGACGATTTATGTGATCATTTTGCGAGGTATTTGCGATGCCCTATACCTATAGTGATTCATTTGGGACTGTCAACAGAAATGGAATTAATCTCTTATTTTCAAATCAGTTCGACTCAAGCCCAAATTACATTGTCTTCGGTGTGGAACAGAACCTGCACTTACGGGAATCAGATTTTTCCAGACGAGAAAGAATTACTCGAAACATTTATTGATACGTCTTCCAATAAATAGGGTTTCACTGAATTATTTAAGAAAACCCGAATGAAACTACAACACGTATGATCTAAAGGAGGTGATGTCCATTGCTTGCATTATAAAGCATTGTAACTGACAGTGGGGCAATCGGTACAATGCACTTCAACGTGTAGCTCTATCCGCAGTGGGGGTATACTCTTAATATTTTTTGGTAAGAGGTCATTATGAAAACATCAACGTCATAATATGATGAGACAATTAGTGGCTGCAATCAATTCGGTTGTCCATAAATATTATTAGTTCTTACCTAAAGAACCAAAAAACGCCGAAACTACTGTAATAGTCTCGGCATGTCATGTTGTTTAGCTAACAACAAGTACTATTAGTATTTTAACATGACGAAATTCATATATTCAACATTAGGTTGATAGAAAGGGATTGGTCATGAATATCGTATATGATGATGCAATGTCAGACAGTATTCTGAGAAGAATTTATTAAGACTGAATGTATGGTCTGGGGAGGTAAAGAATGAAGCAGTGTATTCTTCAGAAACCTTCTGACATTAAAGATGTTTTTGGTGCATTTCTTGTTAAAAACGCGACTTTCACACATGGTAAATTTGATATGCCTGTTGTTAAATCGAACATTGATTCGATTCCAGCGGCTGTGCTCTCTTATCACAAAGTTGGTAAGAAAAAATTGGATTTGCTTCCCGGAACCGCACTTCACTTCTACAATTATGATTATATTTTCGATGGTAAATATGGCGTTTGGAACTCGTTAATTAATGGGGTTTCATTTGCCCGCGGGTTCAATTTGGAAAAAATCCAAGATTTTGATTGTGTTATCGTTCCTGATTATTCCCTTTACACTGATATGCCTATAGCATGGCAAATCTGGAATGTCTATCGTAGCAGAGTTGTTGCACATGCTTTGCAAAATCTTGGATATAAAGTGATTATCAACGCTCGTTGGGCAGACTCTGCAAGCTATGAATTCTGTTTCGAAGGCATTTCAGTGGGATCAATCGTGGCTGTTAGCAGTTATGGTTGTGCAAAATCATTTGACGATAGAAAACTATTTGATCTTGGACTGGAAGAAATGATAAAAAGAATCCATCCTGAAACAATTATCTTTTATGGTTCTGTAACAGATACTACTAAGCTGATTCTCACACAGCGAATGCAAAAGTATGTCGTTTTTGAATCTGATATGTCAATTTCCATGAAGGGAGTATCTAATCATGGGGATGAAGGCTAATAGCGGATTGTTTCATGGAACAAACGGACACATGAAATTCACACTCGATATACAATTCTTTGCTGCAGGTAAAATGCCAATCGAGGGAAGAATCCTCTATAATATGGCAACAAACAGGAATATAAAAAATGTGATTATCGAGCTTTATCGGCCTGGGGCAAAAGTTGGCAATGGTAGTACTGCGGCTGCTATCAAAAAAGAAATTAGAACCGGATATTTAGTTGGCGGACGCAGTCACATTAGAAAAGGTCAGGAAAGAATTCGGCAGCTGAAGAAAATTCTTGATACCCAACAGTTGTCTGTCTCTGACAGGATTATTGCGAACAAGTTATTGAAGGATTTAAAGAAAGCGTTAGGTGAAAAGTAATGTATGATCAGGTTAAAATGAACAGATTGCTTCTGGAAAACTTTCCTGAACTGCAGGATGATTTCGAAAAAGAAACATCCTGGAATGAAGGAATCGAGACAGGAAGTTACGTTGTCTATGAAGATGTATTTATGCCGTTCATTATTAGGTCTTTTGTTGATAAAGACAAAAACAAAATTGACCGAATAATGAAGTTTGTTGAGGAATTGTCATCCAGTGATGATTTTGAAATACGCAATCTCATAGGTGTAACAGTAATAGACAATATACGCATGTATGATATTGAAAAAGAATTCGTTCCACTGATGGGATCTAACACCACGAAGCTATACAATGAGTGGGAATCATAATCCGTCTTAATAATCTGAAGCATAATAAAAAGTAACCGATTCACGTCAGCTGAGCTAACCTGAATTGGTTACTTTCTTTATTCCAACAATATTCAGATTGTTGCTGTTTCAGAACTGCATACTCTCTGACAGCATTGCCCGCTCATCAGTATCCGATGCTGCGGTCTACGACATGCACCGGTGCTTCACCGGCAGCGTCTCTCTTCAGGTTCTCAAAGACAACACCGATGACATTCTGATAATTGACCGGTGACATCCATCCGCCTGATACATGCGGGGTGATGAAGATGTTCGGGGTTGTCCAGAGTTCATTGTTCTGCGGCAGAGGTTCAGGCACAGTGACATCAAGGCTTACACCTTTGAACCAGCCTTCTTTCGCAAGACGGATCAGGTCTTCCTGGACAATGGCAGAACCGCGTCCGACGTTGATCAGAATGGCTCCTTTCTTCATCTTCCGCATCAGCGCTTCATTGAACATGCCTGCTGTTTCAGGTGTTTCCGGCATACTGAGGGCAACGACATCGCACTCCGGCAGAATCTCCGTCATGGTATCCATGGTGTACAGGGCTTCCACGAAATCGGGTTTATCATGCACAGTGCGGCGGACACCGTAGCAGTGCGCACCCATATTGAAGCAGTGCTCCAGAAAGGCTGTGCCGATACCGCCCATACCGACGGAAAGAACCTTGGCGTCCTTCATCTGGGTGATGCCGTCAATGCGTTTCCACTGGTGTTCTTTCTGCTGTTCAATATATGCAGGAAAGAGCTTCATAATCATCAGAACTGCCGCAAGCATATGCTCTGACATACCGGCACCGTATCCGCCGAATGCATTGGAGAGGGTGATATGTTCAGGCAGCCAGCCGTAATTGTTTGCGCCGGCACTGAAGAGCTGCACCCATCTGAGCTCAGGCGCTTTGGCAGTCATCTCCGGCGTGACATTTCCTATGATCACTTCAGCATCCGCAAGCATTTCATCCGTTACATCTTTGATACTGCTGCAGAAGGTATATTCAAACTCCGGAAGCGTACGGAACAGATCTACGGTTTCATCATGAAGTTTTTCTGTAATAATCACTTTGGTCATTATGTCGGTCCTCGCTTTCCATGCCATTCTACCATGTTACGGTAATCTGCAGAATACTATGTCAGTCTGTATCATTTCATCATTCGTAAATCCGCGGTACAATGGATACAGAAAACTGAGGGGAACTGAGGTATGAAAACGATTAAATGGAATTCTATCCTGCTTTCACTGGTCTATATCGGAGCCGGTGTTATTCTTGCATTTTATCCGCAGTTGGTCCGGAACAGGATCTGTGAAGTGATCGGCGGACTGCTGATTCTCTTCGGACTGGTACGGATTCTTCTGTATCATTTCATGGATGTCCGTCAGGCACTGTTCCGCAATGATCTGGTGGAAGGCATTGTGCTTTTGCTTGCCGGTATCATGATCATTTATCAGAAGACGGCATTCGAATCCCTGGTGCCGTTCATACTTGGTATCTATCTGATGGTCAGCGGATTCTCCAAGATTCAGGACAGTGTAGATGCGAAGCGTCTGGGCTATCCGAATCATTCCGTGTTTACGGTGCTGGCCCTGATTTCGATTGCGGCCAGTCTGGTGGTCCTGTTCAATCTGATCAAAAACGAAGACACGCTTTATCTGGTGGTGGGCATTGCCCTGATCTACAGCGGTATTACGGACTTCGGTTCGGCAATCTTCATCTCACGTGTTTTCCAGAAGTATCTGGAAGCTGAAAAACACAAGGATGAGCCGCAGCCTGAACCGGAACCTGCGCCTGTCTATGAAGAGTTCAAGGAACCTGCACCGGCAGAGGATGAGAGCGGCAAGATCGTTCCTGAACATGTCATTGTACCGGAGGAAACCCCTGTTCTGACATTGGATGAACCGGCTGCTGAAGAGCCTGTGGAAACACCTTCAGAAACAGCTGTGGAAGAACCTGCTGAACCGGCAGCGGAAGAAACTGTGCCTGCGGAAAACAGCAGTGAGGAAGCACCGGCATATGTGCAGCCTCCGGAAGGAGCGTTCGGTACAGAACCGGCTGAAAAGCCTGCTGAAGAAGAGAAGAAGGGCTTCTTTGATAGATTTTTCGGATAACCGGATGCCTTTCAATTCTTCTTTTAATCACTTACAATAGCGGGGGTAACACGGAGGCAATATGTACAACAACTGGTTCAGTATTTTCGGACTGACCGTGCACGGATACGGTGTCATGATCGGTATCGGCATTCTGGCAGGTTTCTTTCTTGCGGAGCGGAATGCAAAGAGACATGGACTTGATGCAAATCAGGTGGACAACATGGTTTATGCCGGACTCGTGTTCGGCTGGATCATGGCCAAAGCTGTTTTCGTCTTTGTAAACTGGCAGGCATTTCTGGCTGATCCGCTGTCTGTTCTCGGATCTTCGGGCTGGGTTGTCTACGGCGGCATTATCGGCGGTATTGCTGCAGTGTATGTGTACTGCCGTATACGCGGGTTTTCATTCCCGGATTATTTCAATGCCATGATTCCGGCAGTTGCGCTGGGACAGGGTTTCGGGCGTATCGGCTGTTTCTTTGCAGGATGCTGCTACGGAGCGGAAACACAATCGCATTTCTCGTTGATATTCCCGCAGGGTTCACTGGCTCCGGCCGGTGTCCGTCTGATTCCGACACAGCTTCTCTCATCGTTTGGTGACTTTGTTCTGTGCCTGATTCTGATGCGTATTTACGAAAACGAAGAAACCAGGAATACAACCGGATTCTGGTATCTGATTCTCTACAGTGCCGGCAGATTCCTGATTGAATTCCTACGCGGCGATATTGAGAGAGGTTCGGTGGGACCGTTCTCCACATCGCAGTTTATCAGTATATTTGTATTCGCTGCCGGTCTGGCAATGCTGTTCCGGCTGAAAGCCAAGAAAGAAAAGGAAAAGATGATTGTATGAAAATCGCAATGGCAAATGATCACACAGCCGTCGGGATGAAGAATGAACTGATCCCGTACATTGAAAGCAAGGGACATACTGTTATCAACTTCGGAACCGACACCACGGAAAGCACGGATTACGCGGTCTGGGGTGAAAAGGCTGCCAATGCCGTAGCCCAGGGAGAAGCAGATCTCGGTATTGTTATCTGCGGAACCGGCAACGGTATCGGACTTGCCTGCAACAAAGTAAACGGCATCCGCTGCTGCATCTGCTCGGACCCGTATACAGCGAAGTATTCACGTCTGCACAATGACTGCAACATGATTGCCTTCGGCGCAAGAGTCATCGGTCCGGAAACCGCCAAGATGATTGTCGATGAATTCCTGGAAACACCGTTTGAAGGCGGCCGTCATGCAAGACGTGTCGGTCAGATCATGGATATTGAAAAGCGCAATCATACAAAGTAACACGGAGAAAAGATTTGAACAGAAAAGTCATCCGGACAGTATGTACAGCAGCTGTTATTGTAATAGCACTGTACTTCATGCCGTTTATCACGGTTAAAACAACAGACAGCACCGGCCGTACATGGCGGGTGCCTTTCGGTGTTTCCTTCCGTGCTGATGAAAACAATACGCTGACCTTCAGCAGTATCCGCAGTGCATATGCACTGGGCAAGGATGCGGACAATGCCTTCCATTCCTATGAGGAAAGCAAGTGCTACGGCCGTACGTATTACTACGATGCGGACAACGATGTATCACTGGTATCCCATGAGGAAAGCGGTATTCTTCCGACCAGACTGCGCTATGTATACGAAGAAGGAAATGCATGTGCGGGATGGACACTGGATGATGAGATTGCCTGGCCGCTTGGTGAAATAACCGAAGTGAACTGGCAGATGACACCTGCCGAAGCAACCGAGAAAGGCTGGATCACCGTGGATGGCGAAAAGGCACTGAATATGCCGGCATACAACGATTTCTCAAGACTGATGAAGCAGGGTGTCTACAGTGCGCAGAGAGTGATGCTGTACAGCGGCGAGAACCTGCAGAAGATCATTGATATTCAATTGCTTGAATCCGGGCGCTTCCGCATTGTGCAGAGAACCGGCGATCAGGTAACTGAAGAAATCTATGCACGTCTTTCCGACCAGGAAGATGAGAACGGTGTGAAGGAAGTCTGTGTCTATAACGGATCCTTCAAGGAAGAGGTTCCCATCCTGCTGTTCCGGATCGGAAAGTGACAGGTGAGAGACAATGAAAAGACGGCTCATATGAACCGTCCTTTTACTATGTTTATTCGGTTTCCTGTGTATCTTCCAGCAGCCGCATGAACTCTTCACCGGTGATGGTTTCCTTTTCGTAAAGGTATGCCGCAATCCGATCAAGGTCATCTCTGTGCTGCTCCAGCAGTTCCTTTGCTTTGCGGTGCTGCTTTCTGACAATCTCCACAACCTTGCGGTCGATATCGGCTGCGGTTTCCTGCGAACAGGACAGGGATGTATCGCCGCCCAGATACTGATTCTGCACGGTTTCCATGGCTACCATGTCGAAGTCATCTGTCATACCGTAGCGGGTTACCATGGCACGCGCCATTCTGGTTGCCTGCTCGATATCGTTGGATGCGCCGGTGGATATTGTTCCGAAGGCAATCTCTTCTGCGGCACGTCCGCCGGTCATGGTCGCAATTCTGTTTTCCAGCTCTTCCTTTGTGTACAGATAGTGGTTGCCTTCCTCTACCTGCATGGTATAGCCGAGAGCACCGCTGGTGCGCGGGATAATCGTAATCTTCTGCACCGGTGCACTGTGGGTCTGCAGGGCTGCCACAAGGGCATGTCCGACTTCGTGGTAGGCAACGGTTTTCTTCTCTGCATCCGTCAGGATTGCATTCTTCTTTTCATAGCCGGCAAAGACGACTTCAATGCTCGCTTCCAGATCTTCCTGGGTAACCGTACTGTGCTTTTCACGCACGGCTCTCAGCGCGCCTTCATTGATGATGTTGGCAAGTTCCGCACCGGAAGCACCGCTTGCCATTCTCGCAATGACACTGAGATCAACATCCGGATCCATCTTTACTTTCTTGGCATGTACTTTCAGGATTTCCTCACGGCCCTTCAGATCGGGAAGTTCAACGGGAACTCTGCGGTCGAAGCGGCCCGGACGCAGCAGGGCAGGATCGAGGGATTCCGGACGGTTGGTGGCAGCGAGAATCACAACACCGTTGTTTGATTCAAAGCCGTCCATTTCTGTCAGCAGCTGATTCAGTGTCTGTTCACGTTCATCATTGCCGCCGATGTTGCCGCTGGTGCGTTTCTGACCAATCGCATCGATCTCATCAATGAAGACAATACACGGTGCCTTTTCCTTTGCCTGCTTGAACAGATCCCTGACCTTGGATGCGCCGAGACCTACGAACATCTCTACGAATTCGGAACCGCTCATGGAGAAGAACGGCACGTTGGATTCACCGGCGACTGCTTTTGCCAGCATGGTTTTGCCGGTTCCCGGAGGACCGACCAGCAGGATGCCTTTCGGCATGGATGCGCCGATATGCGAGTATACGGAAGGATCATGCAGGTAGGTGACGATTTCCTGCAGGGATTCCTTGGCTTCATCTTCACCCGCCACATCGGAGAACTTAATGCCGCTGGTGGATTTGATATAGACACGGGCATTGGACTTGCCCATGTTGAACATCAGGGAGTTGCCGCCGTCTTTGTTGAAGACACGCTTCATCATCAGCTGCCAGATCAGGTAGAAGAAGATGACCGGGATGATCCATCCCGTAATCAGACTGATCCACGGTGATTCTCTCTCCGGAATCACCCTGGTGAATTCCGCTCCCGAGGCATACAGACGTTCGGTCAGTCCCGGATCGTTCATCAGTCCGGTCTTGTATACCTGTTCTTCACTGTCTGTCTTGGTAAAAAGAATCTGTGTGTCCTGTACTTCGACTTTATCGATTTCTCTGTTTTCCGTCAGAGTAATGAATGTGCCGTAATCAACTTCCTCAATGCGTGCCGAATTCATGTGCGGTATCGCAAAGAGATTGAGCAGCGCCAGCACCAGCAGAACCAGTGCATAGTAGTAAATCAATGGCTTTTTGGAGTTGTTCTGTTCATCCATAGTACCACCTCCTGCATTCAAGCTTAGCACAAAGGACACAAGAGTGCTAAAAAAGATGATGTGAAATTGTGGTATGCAGGATCCGGGGTATAATATCACCATGACTTTGCTGGATAAGGATATACGCGAACCTCTCTTTGATTTTCTGGAACTGCAGTACGGCGAGGTGCGGTTTCTGGAAGAAAAGAACATGGGACGCTCACGGGCGGATATCCTGATGGTTCTGCGGGATGCTGTATACGGAATAGAAATCAAAAGTGATGCTGATACCTATGCCAGGCTTGCCAGGCAGGTGAAGGATTACAACCGTTTCTGCGACTGCTGCATAGCTGCCGTGGGTGTGAAACATGCCTATCACATTGCCGAACACATTCCGGACTGGTGGGGTATCATCACCGTTGATACGGAGCAGGGCAGACCGGATTTCTACATCCAGCGCGAAGCAAAGCCGAATCCGAAACGTTCCCTTGCCGCCAAACTCAGTGTGCTGTGGAGACCGGAACTTGCCCATATCCTGGCTGTAAAAGGCCTGCCGAAATACAAGGAGAAATCCGCTGCCTTTGTGCGGAGCCGGATTCTTGAAAAGATACCCGAGGAAGAACTGCACGGTCTGATCAGCGCGGAATTATTCGAAAGAGACTATACAACCATTGCGGAAGAGATTGCTTCCTGGAAAAAGACACACGGACGCTGAGTAAAACCATACCGCACAGACAAAGATTCGGGTATAATACGATAAACCCGGCAACGGAGGCTGACATTATGCGCGATATGCAGAGAGTAATCAGAGAACGGCTCATGAAGCTGCTCGACAGCAAAAAACTGAATCAGATCACGGTTACCGAGCTTTCCGCTGCGTGCCATGTTTCGAGACAGACATTCTATTACTACTACCAGGACGTGTATGATGTTCTGGAAGATATTTTCTCACTGGAAAGCAAAGCACTGCTGAACGGTTTCGACAGTCTGCAGAACTGGAAGTTCGGCTTTGAGGAAATCCTCAGATGGATGCTTGCCCACCGGAAACTCGTCATGAATTCATTTACGGGAGGACGGAACGGACACGAAGAGAAGTTTGTCGGCAATGTCCTGCGGCCGTTCCTGCAGAATATCATGAACCAGGCTGCGGAAGGCTACCGGATCACGGAAGAGCAGAAGGAATTCATGCTGAGGGTATATGTCCTCATTGCGGCAGGTCTGACGGTCAGCTGGATCGAAGACGGGATGCGCGAGGATCCTTCTGAACTAACCAGGAAGACGCAAGTGATGCTGCATGGACATATGACGGATTCCATCAGAAACTTTGACAAAGAGAACAGACAGTAAGAGAGGCTGTAACAGTTGAAAAGCTGTTATAGCCTCTTTTGAATTGGTAAAATGGAGATATGAAAAGTGCTAATCAAGTACTAGCCCTACCTGATCAGCGAACATATTATAATGCTGTTCAGCTGGTTATGCCAATCGATG
>JAFUCL010000020.1 GCA_017459725.1 Solobacterium sp.
ATACCGGGTTCAGGACAGCTTGCGGTCCTCGATGGCTTTTCTGCGTTCATCTTCATCACTTCTGGCATATTCTACAGACATTTGGAAAGTCGCATGTCCCAGAAGATCCTGCACGGTCCGTGGGCTCTGTGTTTTCTGCATGTCTGTTGCGAATTTATGCCGCAGCATATCAGACGGTTTTTGAGGCGCATAAAGAAGTTTTACGTGTTTCAAAAGAAAATAATAATAGTAATGAAGTTGCGATTATTATTTCTAAAAATGGAACACAATCGTTACATTTATATATTTGCCGTTGTTCTCAACGACTTTAAAATCTCTGAAGAAGACACACTGCAGTCAAATACCATTCAGACAACATCAGAGCTCTCCTGACCGTCGGGGCAGTTCCATCGGGAAGTCACCGCTGCAGGCAGATCAGCCCAATTCCACAGTGTTCCGGCTTTTTATGTCTTTGATCCTGCAGCTGCATATCCTGTTCTGCAACTGCATCTTCACCATTCTGCAGCGCACCTGACTCCGGCCTGGTGCCTCGGACAGAACCGGGTCCAAAATACTATAACACATGTTATAATATTCCGGAGTGAGGACTTCAATGCCAAAGAAACCAACGACGACTAAAGAAGACATGATAAACGGTGCCTTCCGGCTGATCCGGGAACAGGGTCATCAAGCACTGACGGTGCGGAACCTGGCATCTTTCCTGGGGTGCTCCACACAGCCGATCATGTATCAGTTTCCGGATACAGACATCCTGAAAGATCTGGTTTACCGGAAAGCAGATGCATATCACAGCGAATATATACTTGCGGCTGAAGATATTCTGGAGATGGGAATCAGATATGTCCGGTTTGCACAAGAGGAACCGCAGCTTTTCCGCTTTCTTTTTCAATCAGACCGTTTTTCCGGTCTTGGTCTGGAGGATCTGATCCGGGCTCCGGAAGCAGCGGATGTGCTTGCGGCAGTCAGTGCAGAGGCAGAACTGACAACAGAAGAAGCGGCTGCTTTTTTTGAACCATTGGTGGCTGTTGTTCATGGTTATGCGAGTCTGATTGCAAACAACGGAATGAAATACGATCTTGATGCAATTCGAAGAACACTACTGATGATTGCGGCAGGAATAGAGAAGGGGGGAATTCAAAATGACTAAGTTGTATCAAAAGAATGAGATTTCATTTGCGGTCATGTGGATCGCTGCCTATGTAGTTCTGACAAGTCTTGCGGACCAGTTCTCAGAGACCATCGGGGTCATAAAGTCCGTAACAGCCACACTGCATATTGTGATGTCCCTGATACTGTTCTTCTGGATTCGAAACAATCATCTGAGCAGGAAATACGGTTTTTGCAGTTCTGAAGTTCCGGCAAAGCGTTTTCTGTATTATCTCCCGCTGGTTATCATCGCATTGTCAGCTTTCCTGGGCGGGTTCAAAATGCATTACGGTTTTCTGGAAACAGTACTGTATATTGTCAGTATGTGCTGTGTGGGCTTTTTGGAAGAGGTTATATTCCGCGGACTGCTTTTCCGGGCCATGGAAAAAGACAGCCTTAAGTCAGCGATCATTGTCTCTGCACTGACATTCGGTATGGGTCATATCGTGAATCTGATTAATGGGAGCGGCAGAGATCTGGCATCCACGCTCATCCAGATCATATTTGCTGTTCTGATCGGATTCGTTCTTGTTCTGATCTTTTATCACGGAAAATCGCTGATTTCCTGCATTGTGTTTCATTCCGCAAACAATGCACTTAAAGTGTTTGCCGGAGAAGGAAGCTTAAACCCAACGGCAGATATGATCATTAATCTTGTGATGATAATTATCGTTTTGGGAGGATATTTATTCTATCTTGTCAGGACATTTCCAATCAGAGAAGAGCATATAAGCTGATCAGGAGAATTCTGCAGAACCCCCGTCAGACCCGCCAGTAACAACAGACAGGACTGTAATGAAGTGCTTCCAAAAGTTTTGTTCATCTTTTGGGGGAACATTTTAAATCAGTCCTGTTATTACGAACCGGAATGAAAAATATGATTCGCTGAAAGAGGGTATAATTATTCAGGGGAGAAATGATGTGAATAAGATGAAGAACTACCTGAAGCTCAGAACAGACAGTAATGATAAAGGATACGGTCAGTTTTCCGGAACGCACCTGCTTTTGGTGGGAATATGGACAGTTTTTATGGCAGCCTACTGTATTCTCTATGTCCGCTGCGGTATGAAGGCCAGAAATGACATGAGAACAGCAGTGGCGGCAGCATTGCTTGTGAGTGAAGTGGTCAAGATGGGTATTATCTATTTTACCCATCAGGGTGCCAGCGAATACCTGCCTTGTGAAATCTGCAGTTTTGCTGCCTATTCCATTGTGGTTGATGCGTTTATACCGGGTAATGATTTCCTGCGGGAATTAATGGTTGTCATGTTTTTGCCGGCTGCCATCATGGCGCTTATATTTCCGACGACCACAAGACTTCCGGTGTTAAACTTTTTTACATTCCATCAGTATTTCTATCACGCCCTGATTATCGCTTATATTCTGGGGTGCTTTTTCGCCCGGGAAACATCCATGACCTATCCGGGACTTTGGAAATCAATATTTGCAATCCTGTGTCTTGTCTGTGTCATGTATACGGCAGACAGGATCTTTAACCGCAATTTCATGTTTCTGGTCTATCATGAAAACAATGCGATGTTAAAGAAAATCTCTGATACCTGCGGGGGCGGCTTCAGATATACTCTGGGATTGGTCTGCGTTGCAGTCATTGCCGTCCACATTTTCTACGGTGTGTTCAAACTGCTGGAAATACTGATCTATTAACGATAAATGAGGATCTTATCATCGTTGCGGTGAATGTCGGTCACAGGCTGGAAATCTATAAACGGGACTGTAAAGGTCCTGCTTTTTGTATAATGAAATCAGACAGGTAACCCCGGATTTGAGGAGGAGTCATGAGTAATATCATAAGATTGAACCAGGAAGCGCCGAATGACGAATGGATCGTAATGTCCAATCAGGGAACGGATTGCTTTCTTGATCTTCTGATTGCGGCAGCAGATGCCTTTGCAAAAACCCCGCAGCAGGAGAAACTGATATCTTTTTTGAAGGATCAGAAAGATATCAATGAAACCGCTCCGGGAACAGCAGGTTTTGATCTGGATGAAATGCCATGGCAGGACGGGACACTAAAAGAAGACAAAGAGTTTCTGTGCAATGTGACAGCTGCGGCGCAGAACGAAGAGACATTTGAACAGCTGCCGTATGAGGTGAACGCAGACATTGTGCTCCCATGGCTGAAGCAGTTCTGTGTGTTAACGAAACAAATGGACAGAGATACTGTCATGCATGAAGACTTTGAAACGCTGAATTGCAGTTCAACAGAGAAGAAAGGCAATAACTGGACGGCGTACTATGATCCGGATACCGGACGTTATTTTGCGGAGATCATGTATACCAGCCGTGAAGGCCGCGAGCAGTACGATTACGAAATAACGCAGGACATCTACAGCCGGCTCGGTACGTTTGCGGATGACACTGAAAACGAGCATATCATAAAGACTGCTAAGATGACGTATTCCTTTGAAAACACCATGTACGGCACGCTGGGACCGGAGCGGACCGTCTGGGATGAAGAAGCGAACGAAGCCATGAAAGAAGCGGAAGCGAAACAGAACAGCAGGAGAAAGAAATGACCCGGAGTCTGCCGGGATGAAGCATAAGCAGTATATATACTTTTACAAAGGCGGCAGGTTATGAAAGGCAATGAATACAACGAAGTGTGGGCAGTAATAAGCAATTCAGATGATTCCCTGCGGAAACGTCTTCCCGGAAGGTTTGCGGAGTTCGTCAAAAGCTCTATGATATCTGATGCGGAGCAAGACATCAGTTTACGGATATCCGGGGATCATCCGGTCATTTCGGATGCGGCAAAGGAGATCCTGACAGCACTGTATCTGACATACTGGGCGGAAGACAAATGGCAGCGCCGGAGCCTTGCCGGGCAGCTGCACGAAAGAGAACTGGCCTATACAAAAAAAGAAGCCCGTCCTATGACGGAGGAAGAGTACCAGGAATTCCTGAAGGACTTTGATGACTGGAATGACCTGTTCGGTCCCATTCCGTATTGGGCAGAGAGCCGGGGCTGGCAGCCGGAGAAATGCTATGAGATTGCGGCAGATGGAGAATATGCGGTCATTGCGGCAGATGATATCGGTCTGAAGGAAGTGTATGCGGACCGTGAACAAAGAAATAACATCCTTGCGGAAGCACGCGAATGGGTGGTCACTGCGTTGATTGAGGAGAAAGAGGTACTCTACTGGCATGATAACGATACATCCAGCTGGTCAGAAACCAAAGAGATCGAAGACTTTTACAAACGGGCAGTCGTTATTAAAGACGGACATTTCTTCGGTGCACTGATCCATTCCCACCACCGCTGGGGAATGGGCATGGCCTCTTACAGGAATGACGAATACGGGATTCTCTTTACCGACGGAAGCAAAGCCGGAAGAACTGATGACTATGAATCCCGCTCGAGTGATGAATCATCATATTCAAGGGTCACGAAATACTCATTAAAGAGAAAACAGACAGAAACCCCGGAACATGTATAAGTCTTTCCGGGGAAACATGAGAGACCGGAAAATGAGCGAAACAGAACTGTATAAAGAACTGGGTGTATTGACAAAGGATAAGGAGAAATGGCGGGAAGCCATCCCTTATGTTTCGTCTCTGCTGGGCTGTGAATCCGTAAAGATACAGGCTAAAGCACTGTGGCTGCTGGGGGAAATGGGTCTCAGCTTTCCTCAGTCTGTGAAGGACGTTGTTCCGGCTGTATCTTCCTTCCTGGACAGTCCGCAGCCGCTTCTGCGGGAAAGGGCTTTAAACGCTATGGGCAGGATCGGACGGGGCAGTTATGCATTGATTGAACCATACTGGATGGGTCTGTTCCGCTTTGCCTCTGATGAAGAGCCCAAAGTCCGGCTGGCATTCATCTGGGCATCGGAAAACATCGCCGCAAACACTCCCGACATATACCAGGCGCATATGCCGGTATTTGCGAAGCTTTTGCGGGATGCAGATGAAAGAGTCAGAATGGAAGCACCGGAGATTTTCCGCGTTCTCGGTAAACGCAGACCGGAATTCGTCAGGCCGTATCTGGAACTGCTGAGGCAGATATCGGAAACGGATGAGAACCGTGTCGTAAGAATCCACTGTTCAGGAGCGATTAAGGCGGCATCTGTAAAGCAGTAAGCGGTATGCAGAGGAGAAATCTATGAAACAGTATTACGTTGCCAGTCTCTGCCGTGAAGGTATTCTCGGAGGCGGTATTGTTGCCGATGATGATGGAATAACATACAAAACGGGGAAAGTGACTGTATCGCCCAGGTTCAGGAACCTCGAAATGAAATACAGCAGCATTCGGGATTATTCACAAAAATGGGTGTTGTGCTTTCCGGTATTTACTATCTCCATGAACGACGGAGAGAACTACAAGTTTATCATCTTCAGTCCAAAGCGCTTCACTGCTTTGTTAAGGGAAAAAGTGAAACACTGAATCGGAGCTTGTGAGGTTAACTATGGGATTCATATCTTTTAATGAAAACTACTACCGCAGAAAGCTGGAAGAATACGAGAATAAGATTCTTTCTGATGCTGATATCTGCGAAGCAAAACAGCTGCTGAAGGTTCTGGACGATCTGAGCGATGAAGGATATACAAATCTGAATGATACGATGGAAGCAGATTTCTTTTGTCTGACAAGGCTGAGAGCTGTTGTACACCGATGCGGGGAAGTCCCCTTCCCAATCGATCATGAAAGGTTGTCAGATACTGTTTACGGAAAAAATGAGTATGAACTTGAAGCGCTGCTTGGAAATCTGACTGAAGATGCAGGGAGTCACAACGGTGTCTCCTCCAATCCTTTTCTTGAAGAAATATACAGGTACTGTGAATGGATCGGATATGAAGAAGATACCGCCTATGTTTTTCTGATGAGGGATGCGCTGCTGCCTTATGTATTCTTTCGCAGCAGAGGAAGGGACAATATCTACCCGTGGCTGATCAGCCGCCGCTTTCTGGAAGACATAACAGGAACGGAATACGTCGACGACGATATACGCCTTCCTTTATACGATGCCCTGGAATCCGGTCATATCCGGTTTGATGATTACTCTGCTTACTGCAAGGAGAGAATACTTCCGGTTCTGAATGAACATCCTGAATTGAAAACGATCCTGCTTGATCTGTTGAACACGATCAAACAGAGCAGGATCATTGTGATTGAATCCGGTTATATGGGAACGATTCCCATGATGCTGAAAGCCCTGGATGACAGAGTGGACTTCCGGCTGTTCACGACAGCACCTTTCCTGTATGAAACCTATCAGGACAGAATATTCTGCAGGAACTATGAAGATATCCGCAGATTTGAAACGCTGTATTCACAGGACCTTTTCATGCGGTATTCTTCGTATCGCAGCAGGAAGTTCTATGTGAATGTATCTGTAGAGGAATCGGTGAAGGAAAAAACGCTTTCTGAAATTGCAGGATTGATGAGGTGACCATAGATGAAGAACGGAAAAAAACCAGATCCAAATGTGATCCATCCGATCGCAGGATATGACAAGGAAATATACGTCAAACCGACTGTAAAGAATCCGAATATCATCGTCGGAGATTTTACCTACATTGCAGACTCAGAATTTGAAAATCATGTAACAAACTATTATCCCTGGAGCAGGGATAAGCTTATCATCGGCAAGTTCTGTCAGATTGCAGCGGGTGTCGAGTTTGTTATGAATGATGCGAATCACCAAATGAATGCTGTAACGACATTCCCGTTTTATACACTTGAAGGATGGGAAATGAATGCTCCCGATCCGTCTGAAATGCCGTTTAAAGGAGATACTGTGATCGGTAATGACGTGTGGATTGGCCAGAACGCGGTGATTCTTCCTGGAGTTCATATCGGTGACGGAGCCATCGTCGGAGCAAACAGCGTGGTCGGGAGTGATATTGATCCCTACACCATTGTGGTGGGAAATCCCGCAAAGGCTATACGGAAACGCTTTGATGATGAACTGATCGAACTCCTGCTTCGTTTTAAATGGTGGGATAGAAGCATTGAGGAAATAAACGCACTGATCCCAATCCTGACCTGCAGCAATCTGGATACAGTCAGGGAAAAACTAAAGGAAATGCTGTAATGAAAAGAGCTATCGTGATCGGAAGCCCGGGAGCGGGCAAGAGCACTTTTGCCAGAAAACTGAAAGATAAGACAGGTCTTCCGCTTTATTATCTGGACAGGATCTTTCATAAACCAGACAGAACAACGGTTACCCGCGAAGAATTCGATCAGAAACTACAGACGATTCTGCGAACAGATCGATGGATCATAGATGAAAATTACCAACGAACTCTGCCACTGAGATTTGAAGCCTGTACGGACGTTTTCTTTCTGGATTTTCCCTTAAATGAGTGTTTGGAAGGAGCTGCTTCACGGGTTGGTATGGTCCGTGAAGATATGCCCTGGATAGAGCAGGAATTTGATCCGGAATTTCGTCAGTACATATTGGATTTTCCAAAGGATCAGCTTCCCAAAATATATGAGCTGATTGAACAGTATCAGGATAGCCGACGAATCATTATTTTTTATTCCAGAGAGGAAGCCGATAACTGGATTGAAACAGTAAATTCTAATTTGCAGAGGTGGATGAATGGAATTCGGATGGATTAATGTATTCGGTGTGATCATCGTGATCCTTATGTTAATACCGAATATTGTTTATGCTGTAAAGAATAAAAACGAGAAGAATCAATGCACGAACCGCTTCATGAACGTTATCGAACAGATTGGAAGGTATGCTTGTATCGTACTTATGTGGTTTCCTCTTATTGTTTGGAAATTCGGATTTGCGAGCGTATTTGAAATGGTGCTTTATTTAGTGTGCAACGGGATACTTCTTGCTGCGTATTGGATCTCGTTTGCGGCCTATATGAAGCGTAAGACTGTGAGACTGGCTCTCGTCCTTGCGATTCTTCCCTCATGTATATTCCTGATAAGCGGGATCCTGTTACGGCATTGGTTGCTTGTCAGCTTTGCCGTACTATTTGCTGCCGGGCATATTTACGTGACTTATAAAAACGCAGCATATATAAAGAACAGTAACTGACAAATCGGAATCTGAAGGGAGAATCACATGCTCAGATATGTCAAACTGCGGGAAATGCCGGAATTGAAAGAGCCCGCTGCAGAGTGGTTTCACCAGAAGTGGGGAGTACCTAAAGAAGCCTATCTTGAATGTATGAACGCCAACCTGGATGAAAAGACAGAATACGGTTGGTATCTCTGCCTAGATGATGATCAGATCGTTGGTGGCTGTGGTGTGATCGAAAACGATTTTCACGACAGGAAAGACTTGTTTCCAAATGTCTGCGCAGTATACACCGAGGAGTCATACCGAAAAAAA
>JAFUCL010000021.1 GCA_017459725.1 Solobacterium sp.
CTTACGACCGTTCAAATAATCCTCGCATGCCTGTACTTTCTGCTCGTAACTGTATTTCGTTTTTCTTCCCATGATAAAATCCCACCTCCGTGGGCAGTGCTTCTTATATTTGCACTGTCTACTTTGGTGGGATCATATCAAGATCCGGCAGTATCTCAAAGCATATTCAGAACATCATCAATGGAAGGCATGTCCATGATGGAAGCGGCATAGTGTGCATAGCATACTGTGCCTTTTTCATCAACGATGAACATGGCCGGCAGCTGCTGCTCATTGCCTTCGTAGTCACCGTGGGAGAAACCTGCTTCTCTTGCGGCGGCGCCTTTGGCCTGCAGTTTTTCCAGACCGTCACCGAGCAGTTCTTCCTTGCTTTCGGCAGCTCTGATTGAAAGCAGATTATAGATGGACTGATCAGGGTCGCAGATGATTTCAAACGGCAGCACGGCACCGGTATTCTGCAGATCATTCACGACATGTTCTCTGTCACTCTGCATGACCACATATACCTGTGCGCCTTTCGCTTTGAATTCTTCGTAGCGCTTCGCAATCATATGCACATCATAGCGGCATACGGTGCAGCCGATGTAGCGCAGCACCCAGAAGACTGTCTTTCCCTTCAGTACGGAACGGCTGGTCAGTCCGCTGTGCAGATGTGTATCAAACGTGAAATCCGGGAATACATCCCCGGCAGCGATTCTTGTCATAGCGATACCTCCTGGTTATGTTACATACAGTGTAGCACGTACTCTGATGACTCCATGAAAACAACGCGTGTTTGTTTCAAAAAAATATACACTGTAAAGAACAATTACACGGCGGGCACAGTAAGGAAACACGGTTTCAAAGTACAATAGTAAATGAAGTTTTCATCAACAGGAGGTTTTTTATGAAGACCCGCTACAACTATGATCATTATTACAAATACGACGAAATCACGGAGGTGCTTTCAGCCTGGGCAGAAGAAGCTGAAGGCTTTTTCCGCATGCAGTCCATCGGTGTGACACCGAAGGGCAGAAACATCTGGATGGCAGAACTGACGGATACCTCCGTGGGAGACTTTGCGGATAAACCCGGGTTTGCGCTGGACGGCAATGTGCATGCGGGTGAAGTCACCGGCTCCATGGCATGCATGTATTTCATTGATGTGCTCCTCACCAACCGCGATGATCCGCAGATTGCGGAGCTGCTGAAGAAGTATACGGTGTACTGTGTGCCGCGCATTGCGGTGGACGGCAGTGAGTTCTATCTCACGACGCCGTATACGGTGCGCTCCAGCGACAGACTGTTCCCGTTTGCGGAGGAACAGGAAGGCATCCAGCCCGAAGACCTGGACGGAGACGGTGTGATCCGCAGAATGCGTGTAAAGAATCCCAACGGTTCCTTCCGCATTTCACCGGAAGATCCGCGCCGCATGATCCGCAGACAGCCGGATGAAACCGACGGTGATTTCTACGACGTTTTCTCCGAAGGCATTCTGAAGGGTGAGCCCATTGAAGCAATGCCGGCACCGGAGCGCTACCAGGAAGATTTCAACCGCAACTTCCCGGGATGGTGGGGTGTTGGCGGACGCGGCGGGGCATACGGTCTCTCCGCTCCCGAAACACGTGCATTTGCGTCATTCCTGCATGAACACCGGAATATCTGCACATGTC
Organism: Solobacterium sp.; assembly: GCA_017459725.1. Classification (GTDB taxonomy): domain Bacteria; phylum Bacillota_I; class Bacilli_A; order Erysipelotrichales; family Erysipelotrichaceae; genus Bulleidia. The sequence goes on from JAFUCL010000021.1 coordinate 1,653, forward strand.
TGAATTTCCATACCCACGGCGGTATGTATCTGTATCCGCCGGCATTTGAAACACGCAGAGAAGCATCCAAAGAGGACATGGACCGCTACAAGGCCATCGGTAAGATCTGCACAAAGGAAACAGGCTATCCGTTTGTGAATCTGCGCGATGAGTATATCGTCAGCCGTCCGGTCGGCGGTTCCATAGACGATTTCTGCCACTTTGTGCTCGGCATCGTTTCTTTTACATGTGAATGCTGGGACATTGAGGCAAGATGCGGCTATCCGAATGAGTTCCCTTCGAAGACGGAACCGGATGAAGAACGTATGATTGCGATGGATGCGGCAAGGCTGAAATGGATTGATGAAGAAAACGGCGGTGAAGGATGGAAGGACTGGACAGTCTTTGAACATCCCCAGCTCGGCACAGTTGAAATCGGCGGTATTGACAACAAGCATGTGATCCAGAATCCGCCCGCAAAGTTCCTGGAACAGGAGATTGAAAAGCATACCCGGTTCATGCTGAGAGAGATGAAGCTGTTGCCGAGGCTTGAAGTGCGCTCCCTGAAGAGCAAAAAACTTGGCGGTTGCTATGAAGTTACCGCTGAAGTCGCCAATGCCGGCTGGCTGCCGACCAATGTGACTGCGGAAGCCGTGAAGATCGGTTCCCTGAAACCGGTCAGAGCAGAGCTGTGCGGCGCTGAAGTGATTGGGGAGGCAGTAATTGATATCGGTCAGCTTGCCGGATATTCACACAGCGGCACCCTCGGTTCAGGAAGAGGCGGTACAACGCTGAACCATGCCCCGCAGAGCAGGACCCTGAAATACGTGGTCAAAGCCGAAGCGGGCACAGCTGTAACCCTGCAGGTCACTTCCGAGCGGGCCGGCTGTATTACAAAGACACTTATTCTCGGTGGAGAGGAGGAAGCCGCATGAAGACAGAATATGTATACGATCATTATGTCCGGTATGACGAACTGACGGAGATTCTGCAGAAGTTCGCAGCTGACTATCCGGATTACTGCCGTCTCGAGGCTTTCGGTCAGAGCGACAGCGGCCGGAAACAGTGGCTGATGTCGGTGACGAAGCTGTCTGCAGGTGATTTTTCGGATAAGCCGGCGTTCGGTGTCAACGGCAATATCCATGCCGGTGAAGTGACCGGCACAATGTGCACGCTGTACTTCCTGGATTATCTGCTGACCAACCGGAACGAACCCGAGGTGGACAGGATCCTGACAGACTATACGGTTTATGCAATCCCGCGGATTGCGCCGGACGGTGCGGAGTTCTATCTGACCACACCGTACAGTGTGCGTTCGGTCCCAAAGATGTATCCGTTTGATGAAGTGATGCCGGGTGTGCAGCCGGAGGATATTGACGGTGACGGAGTGATCCGCCGCATGCGTGTGAAGAATCCGGAAGGTGCCTTTAAGATTTCAGCGGACAATCCGCAGGTGATGCTGCGAAGAAGACCGGATGAGACGGAAGGGGACTTCTACGATGTCTTCAGTGAAGGGGTTGTGGAGAAAGGACAGGATGACCTGAATCCTGCACCCACAAAGCACGGCAATGACTTCAACCGCAATTTCCCGCTGAACTGGCTGCCTGAAAACAGACAGTCCGGAGCCGGTGCCTATGCGCTCTCCAATCCCGAGACTGCTGCTCTGGCAGACTGTATGTACGGTCTCAGGAATCTCTGTGCAGTGCTGAACTTCCATACTTCCGGCGGTATCTATCTCTATCCGCCCGGATTCAAGCATGCAAAGGAAGCCGATCCTTCCGATATTGCCAGAATCAAAGCCATCGGAAAGATGGCAACGGAAGAGACCGGTTATCCGGCCCTGAATCTGATTGATGAATATGTCGGCGAAGCAGCCGGAGCGATGGGCATCGTCGGTGCGTTTGATGATTTCTGCGGATATGCGCTCGGTATTGTTGATTTCACCTGCGAATGCTGGGATCTTGCCAACCGTGCCGGACATCCGTCCGTATGGCCGCGTCCTGCCGAGATCAGTGATGAAGAGCAGCAGGCAGTATTCACCGATGCCATTAAGTGGCTGCAGGAGAATGAAAACGGTGAGGGGTATATGCCCTGGACACCGTTTGTGCATCCTCAGCTCGGTGAAGTGGAGATCGGCGGTCTTGACTATAAGCACACCGTGCAGAATCCGCCCTCGGATTATCTGAAACAGGAGACGGAAAAGCATACCCGCTTCCTGCTTCGTGCCATAAAGACATTGCCGCGTCTCGCCTGGAAAGATGTATGTGCCGTAAAGACGGATGCGAATACCTGGAAGGTGGAAGGCACCGTCATCAATCTCGGTTATCTGCCGACAAGCGCAATGAAGGAAGCAGAAACCCTCGGTACGGCAAGACCCGTACGGGTAACGCTGAACGGTGCGGAAATTGCCCAGGGCAAAGCGGAACAGGAAATCGGTCATCTGGAAGGCTTCTCCGGCAACAGAGGCATGGTCACTTCCATGGGACCGGTAACCATGGCGCATGCGCCGTATTCAAAGCGTCTCAGCTGGATCGTCAAAGCTGCGGAAGGAACCGAACTGACCCTTGAAGCAGGCTGTCCGCGGGCCGGCAGAGCGTCCGTTAAAGTTGTACTGGAAGGAGAAAGCGCATGAAGACCACAGGTACATATGATCACTATTTCCGCTATGACGAGATCACGGCGCTGGTAAAGAAGTATGCACAGGAATACGCTGATTACTGCCGTCTTTCCTCGCTCGGGAAAACCCGGGAAGGAAGGGATATCTGGCTGCTTGAAATCACCGATCCTTCCACCGGAACATACGAAGACAAACCCGGCTTTGCGGTGACTGCCAATATTCATGCAGGTGAAGTGACCGGAAACTGCTGTGCGATGTATTTCCTTGATGTCATCTTCTCCAACCTTCAGGAAGAACCGGTCGCCGGCCTTCTAAAGAACAATACCGTTTACTGTGTACCGCGCATCTCACCGGATGGTTCGGAGCTGTATCTGACCAGTCCGGTTATGCTGAGATCGGTGCCGGCCATGTATCCGTTTGAAGAACCGATGCCCGGTGTGCAGCCGGAAGACCTCGACGGTGACGGTGTGATCCGGCAGATGCGTGTGAAGGATCCCAACGGTGCCTTCAAAGTCTGTCCGGAGGATCCCCGTATCATGGTCCGCCGCGGACCGGATGAAACCGAAGGGGAATTCTACAGTGTGTATTCCGAAGGGACGGTTCTCGACTATGATCCTGATGAAGAGCTGCGCAGTGCGCCTACACTGTACGGCAATGATCTCAACCGCAACTTCCCGATCAGCTGGGCACCGGAAAACCGCCAGAGCGGAGCCGGTTCCTATGCGCTCTCCAATCCGGAGTCACAGGCAATGGCAGCCTTCATGAACGATCACCGCAACCTCTGCACCATCCTGCATTTCCATACCATGGGAGGCCAGTACCTGTATCCGCCCGGATACAAATCCGCAAAGGAAGCCGAAAAGGAAGACATGCAGATATACCGTCTGATCGGTAAGATGGCAACCGAAGAAACCGGTTATCCGTGCTGGAATGTACGGGATGAATACATGGGTAAGATCGAGGGTGAGATTCTCGGTCTCATGGATGATTTTGCATATTACGCCATGGGTCTTGTGAACTATACCTGTGAATGCTGGAATCTCGATTTCAGAGCCGGATTTGACTATATATGCCCCAACCGCGAAAAGACGGAAGAGGAACTGACGGACCAGCTGAAGAAGAGACTTGCCTGGGTGGATGAGCACAACGGCGGCAGCGGTTTCCTGAACTGGACGGCATTTGATCATCCGCAGCTCGGCAAGGTGGAGATCGGCGGATTTGATTACAAAGCCGTGATCCAGAACGCCCCGCCGGCATATATCCGCGAAGAGGCCGAGAAGCATACCCGCTTCCTGCTGCGTGAAATGAAAACCCTGCCGCATCTTGAACTGCGTGATGTAAAAGCCGAGGCTGTGGCTGAAAGTCATTACCGTATTGAGGCAATGCTTGTCAACACCGGTTTCCTGCCGACCTATGTCACCAAAGAAGCTGTGAAGACAGGCCGGGCGGATGAAATCGTCTGTGAACTGAGCGGTGCTGAAATCGTGCAGGGAAAGGCAAAGGAAAAGATCGGTCATCTGGGCGGCTGGTGGTCCAAGGCAAGATATGCCGGGGCCATGGGTGCCGATACTGCCAAACACGCACCGGTGCAGAAGAAGCTTGTCTGGATCGTCAGCGGCAAACCCGGTGATGGTGTAACGCTGTGCTGCGGCTGTGCAAAGGCCGGCAAAGCAAAAGAAACAATTATTCTTGCTTAAAGGAAAAGGGAGCGATCCCTTTTCTTTCTGCCCTCAATTGTCTCTTTGCCATCCCCATAGTATGCTAATCAAAGAGAGGGAACTCAATTATGAAAGATCATGAACTTCAGGAATTGCTCAGCCGGATGACGCTGGAAGAGAAGGCAGGACAGCTTGTGCAGCTGGACGGAGCCTGCTTCGGAACCCGCGGCATTACTACAGGACCGCAGGAAGCGCTCGGCATCACCCAGGAAACTGTGGATATGGCCGGCAGTACACTGAACGTGCTCGGCGCGGATACAGTGCGAAGAATCCAGGAAAACTATCTTAAGAGAAGCAGACTCGGTATTCCGCTGCTGTTCATGGCAGATATCATTTACGGATATAAAACAATCTTCCCGATTCCGCTGGGTCTTGGCTGCACATGGGATCCGGAACTGATCGGCAGGGACTATGCGTTTATCGGCAGAGAAAGTGCTGCGGACGGGGCAATGGTGACGTTTGCACCGATGCTGGATCTGGTGCGGGATGCCCGCTGGGGCCGCTGTATGGAAAGCACGGGTGAAGATCCGCTGCTCAACAGCCGGTACGGTGAAGCCATGGTAAAAGGTCTGCAGGGAGACATGGTGCCGGGAAAGAATATTGCTTCCTGCATCAAGCATTACGCTGCGTACGGTGCCGTGGAAGCCGGCCGGGAATACAATACCGTGGATATGAGTGAGATGCGGCTGCGCCAGGATTATCTGCCTGCGTACAAAGCAGGTGTGGATGCAGGGTGCCGGATGGTGATGTCATCCTTCAATGTGCTCAACGGTATTCCCGCCACTGCCAACAAACACCTGATGGTGGATATCCTCAGGGATGAATGGGGTTTTGACGGTACGGTCATTACGGACTTTGCCTCAATCTATGAACTGATCATGCACGGGGTTGCGGCAGATGAGAAAGAAGCTGCCCTGATGGCGTTCCGTGCCCAGACGGATGTGGATATGCAGACGGGATGCTATGCAAACAATCTTGCAGATCTTGTCCGTGAAGGAAAGATAGCGGAGGCTGATCTTGACCGTGCATGCATGCGCGTGCTGAAGCTGAAGAATGAACTGGGTCTGTTTGAGGATCCGTATTATCAGGCAGATGCTCTGAAGGCGCAGGAAATCATCAACGATCCTGCCGGTAAAGAGGCAGCTGTGCAGACGGCGCTTGAAGCCTGTGTGCTGCTGAAGAACAACGGTGTTCTGCCGCTGGCGAAAACTGGTGTCAGAATCGCACTGATTGGTCCCTATGCGGATACGGGCGATATGCTCGGTCTCTGGGCAATCCATGCGGACAGATCGCATTCCGTAACCCTGCGCCAGGCATTTGAACAGAAGCTTTCACCGGAGAATTTCCGCTGCTGCACCGGCTGTAAAACACTCGATGATCCGGCTGAACTCGGCGATTTCGGCAATATTCCGGTTGTCACGAAGAATCCGGATGAAGAGACTGTCAGACAGTGGGAGAAGGAAGCCATTGAAGCGGCAGAATGGGCGGATGTCATTGTGCTGGCGATGGGTGAACATACCCTGCAGACAGGTGAGGGCGGATCCCGCACGGATATAACCCTGCCGGCACCGCAGAAGGAACTGATCCGGAAGCTTGCGGCGTATCACAAGCCGATGGTGCTGGTGCTCTTCAACGGCAGACCGATGGCACTGTCAGATGTCGAACCGTACACGGATGCATTGCTTGAAGCCTGGTTCCCGGGCACATACGGTGCGCTGGCAGTTACAGATCTGCTCTTCGGTGATGCCAATCCGAGCGGCAGACTGTCTGTATCCATGCCGTATACGACCGGACAGGTGCCTGTGTATTACAGTCACGGACGCACCGGCAGACCGTGCGCTCCCGGCCAGCGCAGCCGGTTTACCAGCCGATATCTCGATGCCCCGAATGAACCGCTGTATCCGTTCGGATACGGACTCGGCTACCACAAGGCTGTATACGGGGAGACAAAGCCGGATAAAACATGCATGAAGAGCGGCGAGACGCTGACCGTTTCCGTAAGCGTACGCAATGACGGAGACCGGGAAGGATGCGAAACCGTACAGCTGTATCTGCATGATTGTGCAGCGGCTGTCGCAAGACCCGTGAAGGAGCTGAAGGATTTCAGAAGAATTGTCCTGAAACCCGGTGAAGAGAAAACCGTGCAGTTTACCATCGATGAGGAAATGCTGAAGTATGTGCATGCGGACTGCAGCTATGCGGCGGAAGCCGGCACATTTGAGGTCATGACAGGTCCCGACAGTGAACGGCTCAGCTGTGCAGTTTTCGAATATATTCAGTAGCGTAAGTTTGTGTATAATGTTGCCATCTGCGAAAGGAAACCGACAACTATGATCAGCTATGACAAAAACCTGTTTATAAAACATCTGCAGGATATGGTGCGTGTTCCCACCGTATCCAGTGCAGATCCCGAGAAAACACGGACGGAGGAATTCCGTAAGCTCCATGCCGTGCTCGAAGAAGATTATCCGCTGGTGCATAAGACGATGACCCGTGAGATCATCGGCAAGTGCGCGCTGCTGTATACATGGAAGGGTAACGGCACCGGAAAGCGTCTGCCGCTGCTGATGACAGCGCATCAGGATGTAGTTCCGGAAGGCGACCATGCTATGTGGAAGTATCCGCCGTTTGAAGCCCATCTCGATGAAGAGGGTATTCTCTGGGGACGCGGCACAACGGATTCCAAATGCAATATCCAGGCATACTTTGATGCGGCAGAGCTGCTGATTGCGGACGGGTTTGTGCCTTCCTGCGATATTCTGTTTGCCTTCGGATACAACGAGGAGATTATGGGCGGACCCGGGGCGGCCGGTGTATACCTGCATGATGCCCTCAGGGAGCGCGGCATTGAACTCGGTATGGCAATCGATGAATGCGGCGGGGTATCCTGCGATGAAAACGGCCAGTACAAAGCACAGATCTTTGTAGCAGAGAAGGGTTATGCGGATCATGAATTTTACATTGATGACAAGGGCGGACATTCCGCATATCCGCCGCTGCACAATGCCCTGGGCAGACTCGGCAAGGCAATGTATGAGCTTGAAGAGTCCAGAATGGCACCGCATCTCTGCGAAGCTGCAGCCAGACACATGCGTGCAGAGTCACCGTTCCTGAAGATTGACAGACAGAAACTGTATGCGGATCCTGAAGGAAACGAAGAAACCCTGAAGGAGCTTGCCGCCACCGATAAGGAAATCAACCAGATGCTCAGAACGACCACGACCCCGACCATGGCGCAGGGCAGCGGCCAGGCAAACATTCTGCCGGAACATGCCTCCGTCATCACCAACTCAAGAATCCTGCCGGGTGAAACGATTGCGGATCTCGAAGCGCATTTCCGCAGTGTTCTGCCGGATGAAGTGCAGTTCCGCCTCATCAAGGGACACAATCCTCCCGCTGTTTCATCAGACGAGAGTGAAGGATACCGTATCCTGCAGGAGATCATGAATGAAAAGTATCCCGGTATCGTATTCATCCCGTCCATGATGGCCGGCGGCACCGATGCCCGTTTCTACTGTGATCTTTCACCGACCCACAGCGTCTACCGGTTTACGGGCATTCTGCAGAATGGCAGAAGCGGCGGTGCACATGCGGTCAACGAACACATTGACACCGGCATCATCACCGACAACGTAGACTTCTACGTTCGTCTGTTCAGACGCTGGGCAGAATAAACACCCAACGAGGGGCAGTTTCGGCTGCCCTTTTCTTTGTATAATGGGGTTGAAGAAAGCATTTACAGATCATAAAAGGAGGACCGATACCATGAACGGAAAACCGTTTCTCATGATAGCTGCCGTCCTGTCACTCACCACCGCGTGTACAGGCAGAAAGCCGGTATCTGCACCCACGCCCTCACCGGCATCTGCAGCACAGAGTACTGAGCCCTCTGCTGTTCAAAGCACTGCTCCCTCTGTGGAAACGGCGAATCCGACCGGGCAGGGACTGTATACGGAGGAGGATGTATACGCATACCTGGAAGGTGACTGGCAGATGATGCCGTACGGATATATGCATGAAACGCCATACCACTATTTTTCGTTCTTCCCGGATGGCACTTTTTCAGTGAATATTGAAAAGAATAGGGACATGGCTGCCGGTTCGTTTACAATCTCAGAGCTCTCTCCGGGTCAGGAGCGGATGAAGATCACGGTGGCGCCGTCTTCGTTTGACGCGGAGCTGCTGCCGGGTGATGAAGCACTGCTGCATACGACTGCTGATTTTGAAATCTTTGCGGGTAAAATGAACGGCATGAAACTGCTGGCCCTGCGGGAAACAGGCAACGGCGAGTCGCTGTTTGCCCGGGATGCACTGCTTTATGCAGTACAGAGTGATGATCGTTTCTGGATCTTCCGGCAGCAGCAGGATACCGGAACAGCATCCGCACAGGTTAAGAAAGACAGTCAGTTCTATGCCATGCAGTGGCTTAAGGAAGACGGTACGGTCTGGCTGCAGGAAGTCGAAACGGAACAGTATGAAGCTGCTTTGTATGACAAACCGGTGCCGGTGATAGAAATCGGTTATATGCATAATGATGATGCACTTGATGCGGTTCCGTATGAGCTTGCTTTCGGCGGTGTTGAAGATGTGTTTGACGGTGTCATCCGTCCGCAGTTTGTTCATGCTGAAACCAATGCAAAGGGACAGGTTGTGCGTTTACATAGGATGCCTTATGAGACACTCGGACTGTACGGAACCGGAAGTGAACAGACCTATCCGGGCATGCCTCTGCATATCCACAGAGCTGCGGATGTTGAGGAGCCCGCTGATTATGACTACGTCTCTTTGGATACCGGGGAGTATGCGGAATGGGTTCTGTTTGAGACGGATACGGAAGTGCATGATGTGAAGCTGCTGCGGCTGACGGTCAGGGAAATCACCGCAGACGGTCATATTGTGTTTGATGCGGAAACAGCTTACGAACAGGATACGCTGAAACCGGATAAACCGCTGGCTGCCGAATATGTGCAGGCTGGAGACAGACCGTCACTCGGTATTTCATACAGGGATGCGGCTGGAAGCGTGCGGTATTTTGCAATGTATGTCAGCGGTATGGACGGCTCCCTGTCGCTCGGTGAGTACAAACCGGAGTAAATGTGCAATCAGACGTCTTATTATGACGGGTGTATATCTGCCGGTTAAGCAGGCTGTTATAATAGTGGTATATGGACAGGTTCCGTCAATGGTGTAAAGAAATACTGCGCTTTTTCCTGAACCCGCATCTGCTGGTTTGTTTCGGTATTGCCTGGATCATCACCAACGGCTGGGCATATATAGCCCTGGGGGTGGGGATGCTGCTGGATATCGACTGGCTGAGTGCAGCCGGAGCAGGCTATCTTGCCTTGCTTTGGGTGCCGTTTACACCTGAGAAGCTGATTACCGTGGTCATTGCCGTGAGACTGCTGAAGTGGCTGTTTCCGGATGATCAGAAAACCCTTGCGGTGCTGTACCGGATCCGTGACAAACACCGTGAGAAAAAGGCGGAACGCCGAAAGGAAAAGGAAGCCTCCGGGAAACCCGTCTCTGAAAGAGTTTCATAGGAACAGTCTGAACGGCTGTTCTTTTTTCTCTTTCGTTCCCGGGAGACAGTAATAAAAAAGTACTCTGTTGTATAATTAACCGCAAAGAAACGTAATGGAAATGAGGTGCAGCATATGATGAAGGATTGTCTGAACGAAGTACTGTACACAGCAAGACGCAGTCAGATCCGTGAATTTTCAGCACTGGCCAAGGCAACACCCGGCTGTATTGCGCTGACGCTTGGGGAACCGGATTTTGATACGCCGGCGGAGATTTCCGCAGAAGTCATGCCTGCGATTGAACGCGGTGAGACACATTATATTGAAAACAACGGAAGGGCGGATCTGCGCAGGGCAATTGCGGAATTTGAGAATAAAAAGAACGGCCTGGACTACACACCGGATGAAGTGATTGTAACGGCCGGTGCCACCCAGGCCCTGTTCACATCACTGTTCTCGATTCTCAATCCCGGTGATGAGGTCATTGCGCCTACACCTGCATTTATTCTGTATGAAGATATTACAAACATGTGCAGGGGAAAGTTTGTGCCGCTGAATACATCTGATGATGATTTCCAGATTAATCCGGAAAAGCTGAATGCGCTGATCACGGATAAAACCAAGGCAATTGTGCTGAATACACCGAACAATCCGACCGGTACAGCGCTGAACCAGAAGAGTATGCAGGCAGTGTATGATGCCGTCAAGGGCAAGGATATATTTGTCATCTGCGATGATGTCTACCAGTATGTCATCTTCTCGGACAATGTACCCAGTTTTACGGATTTCCATGATCTGCGCGAACAGACCATCCTCGTGCAGAGTTTTTCCAAACCGTATGCCATGACCGGCTGGCGGATCGGCTATCTCTGCGCGGATGCATCGATTATTGACAGGATGCAGCTGGCCCATGCGGTTACGATTACCAGCACACCGGCTATGTTCCAGAGTGCCTGCATCAAAGCTTTGACGGTTGATCCGACGCCGTATGTCCAAAAATATAAAGAGAGAAAGGACTTCATCGTTAAGCGGATACAGGAAATCGGTCTGCCGCTGACGGAACCCGACGGAGCGTTCTATGTATTCCCGCGGATCGATGAGTTCGGGCTTTCCTCAACGGATTTCTGCAGGCGCATGATAAAAGAAGCAGGGCTTGCGGCAACCCCGGGTGCCTGTTTCGGAGATGACCGCTTTATCCGTTTCTCCTATGCGGCAAGCGATGAGGATCTGAAGAATGCGATGGAGCGTCTGGAGATGTTCATCGGAGAACTGCGCACCGAGTGATATGTACGGCCTGTCCCGAAAGGGCAGGCTTTTGTTCGTCTTAGTGGACAGTTGAGCACAAGAAGGAAGAGAAAAAGAGGCAGAGAGTAAAGTGTGCGAAACAAGAAAACCACCCGCTTGGCGGGTGGATGGACAGGTGCTTCTTGTAGAAAGAAGCACCTCATCAAAACTATCATAGAGATTGTCGAAGTCACTATGAAGAAAGATGAGGTGCAGATATGGCCAAGAAGTACGATTCGTTGGCAC
>JAFUCL010000022.1 GCA_017459725.1 Solobacterium sp.
ATGTTCAACTCAGGCAATGTTACAAGAAAGCGCAATCGACACCATGAAAATATGGAGGACAGGTTACCCTATCCTCCATATTTTTGTGATGTCTGTACAGTGATTTATTTTCCTTGTCTACTTGACAAGAGTCGGATCATTTCCGGAGCAGTATCTTCTTATACAAACTTATCCAGTTCCCTTTCGGTCTGGATCATCTTCTTGATGCGGTAATCCGTATACAGTCTGCCTCTTGCCATAACCGTTGTGACATTGCGCAGCGCTTCCAGATTATCCAGCGGATTCTCCTTCGTAACAATCAGATCCGCATCCTTGCCGATATCAATGGATCCCGTAATATCCGCAATCCCCGCCAGTTCTGCATTGCCCAGGGTTCCCGAATACAGTGCAAACTGATTGGATACACCGATGAACTTATGATAGTACACCAGCTCTCTCCAGAAATCATAGTGTGTGATCCACGGACAGCCGACATCATTGCCCAGAGCCACCGGAATACCTTCCTCCAGTGCTCTTTTCGCACAGTCCACGATACCGTTGAAGACGATTTCGCCGTTGTATTTGCCGACATCATCCGCACAGGATACCGACTGATCAAACAGTGCAAACGGAAGCGCCGGTGACAAAGTCGTGGTCAGGAATGCATGGTTCTCTTTGAACAGACGGATGATCTCATCATCGGGTTTGGCACCGTGCTCGATCGAATCCACCCCGTTCTCCAGGGCAGCTCTTACACCTTCCGGCGATTCCACATGTGCAGCCACAATATAACTGAGCTTATGGGCTTCCTCGCAGACGGCCTTGATCATGGCAGAATCCATCTTCATTTCACCCGGTGTTCCCTTTTCCTTGGCATCCAGCACACCGCCGGTGATCATCAGCTTGATCAGATCCGCATGATTTGCCTGCGCTCTGTGCACGCATTCCAGCGCTTCTTCAATGTTCTTTGCCGGATAGGCCACGGAACCTGCCATATGCCCGCCGGGAACCGAAATACCTTCATCCGAGGCAAGAATACGCGGTCCCTCACGTTTGCCGGCATTGATGGCATCACGCAGCTTCGTATCGTAATTCTTAACACCGCCCACCGTACGTATCGTAGTAACGCCGCTCAGCATCTCTGTCTTGGCATTGCCTGCCACCATCTCAAAGGCAATCCTTGCGCTGATGGGGTTGGAGAAGACCAGCTGCACAAGCTTCGTATTGTCCCTCTGCTTTTTCTGCGGTTTGCCGGAAGCAGGCAGATGCACATGCATGTTGATCATGCCCGGCATGAGGTACTTTCCTTCCAGATCGATTACCCGGTATCCCTTTGAAGGCACCTCACCGCCGCGGATATCCGTTATCTTCTCTCCTTCAACATAGACCGTCAGACCTTCCTGAACTTCCATATCCTTATGCCCGTTCAGTATCTTTCCGTTTGTCAGTGCATATTTCATACCGATTCCTTCTTTCACTCAACCCTGCTGTAAATACAGTTGAAACTCTTTCCGTCCGCACGCCGGAAACCCGCATCCATCGGAAATGCCAGTATTCCGCGCTTTGTCTTTTCTCCGGTGTGTCCGGCAATGATTTCCTCACAGCCTTCCACAGCTTCATCAATGATCTCTTTTCCGCCGTAATTATGCGGATGGGAATAGAGACATGTATCAAATGCATCATAGTGCTCCGCCCGGAACTTCTGCAGATTGGCCAGATACTGTTTTATGCTGAGACAGTGATCCAGCTGCAGATATGTCAGAGAATTGCAGGCATCACCCAGCAGAACAATCCGCTCTTCCTTCAGACAGAAAACCATACTGCCCGGTGTGTGTCCCGCACATTCCCAGGCAGCCACATGTATACCGCCAAGATCAATCTCATCATTATCCCGCAGCGGCAGTGTTTCCCTGCACATATCTGCCATCAGATCATTATCCGCATTGACCCCGTTTGCCTTCAGATATACACCCCGTGCCGCTTTATGTGTATGCATACGGCAGATCTCCGTATCTTTCTCATTCATGTATACTTCCGCAAACTGTGATGCACCGCCCGCATGATCAACATGCCCGTGGGTAAGCCACACCGTCAGCGGCAGATCCGTCAGACTTCTCACATAACCGGCGAGATCATCGTATCCGCATCCTGTATCCGCCAGCAGCGCCCTCTTCTCTCCGCAGAAAAGATATGCGTATACATTGCCGGGCAGACTCAGTCTTATGATATGCGGCGTGATTCGTTCATGCGAGAACGTCATCCGTTGAGCTTTCCTCCGTATCCCCACTGATCAAATACAGAATATGTGAGATAGATTCTGTCAGTCGGAATCGCCGTCACCTGCTGGATCAAAGCACATACAGCCTCCGCATAGGAACGCTTCTCTTCATCCGGACTGTTCCTGAAGATATCGATCCGCACTCTGGCACACGGTTCATCACTCAGCCCGAAATACATCTCTTTCTTATCATCAATTTCGACCATGGTAGACTCGGGTTTCTTGCCCTGAATCTGTATAATCAGACCGGCAGTCTCTTTCTTCAGCTGGGAAAGCTGATACGCACTGAGATTCATATTGGTGCTGATTCTTACATACGGCATATACGGCAGCCTCCTTATACACTCATTTTACTGTGAAACCGAAAAAAAAGAATGACTGTTCCGTGAACAGCCATCCTGTGTGTTATCTTCCGTAGTATTCTTCCAGAGTCTTTCCTGAGTTATGAATCTTGGTGGCTTCCTCCACACCGATATAACGCCAGTGCCACGGTGAATAGAGAATACCTGTAATGCTTTCGGAGCCGTCAGGATAACGTTCAATGAATCCGTACTCATGGGCGTGTTCCTGCAGGAATGTGTATGTCGGATACCAGGTGAAGCATGCATTCAGCTCACATTCGTTGTTCCAGTTGCCAAGATCCACCGCTAAACCAAGCTGATGTTCGCTGGCACCCGGATGACAGTCAAGCCGGTCTGCCTGTGCTTTGCCGTCGCGGTTGATATACCAGGCCTCCAGATCACTCTGCAGATTGTAGTCACGGTATGAGCTGACAAGCTTGAAATAGATATTCTGAGCGATGGCATCATTGAACATTCTGGTCAGCTGGTCAGCTGCCTCTTTGCGCAGGTACTGCGGGCTGTCACTGCGTACATCCACCAGTACAAGATCACTCGGAACATAGGACGGCGATACCGTATAGGTTTTATTCACCAGCTTGTACAGGCTGTCATCACTGTCAATATCCAGGGTAATCGGTTCCGGGGTAGGCTCCGGTGTCGGTGTCGGTGTCGGTTCCGGGGTAGGCGCAGGGGTTGCCTCAGGTGTTGCCGTGGCAGCAGGTGTCGGTGCCGCAGCCGCCGGTTTCCCACTCCTGTTCCGCAGAATATGCACATAAAACAGTCCCAGCAGAACCAGTACACTCAGTACCAGAATCGTAATGATCTTCCACCTGTATTTCTTATCTATTTCCATATGATCCGCTCCAATTAATTGAGTCCATTATACAACAGATTTACAGCACTTCCCCTACAGAAGTCCAAGCATACTGAGACCGGTAATAAACGCAAACATGGAAAGCATGACAAACACCGTGCTGACAAGAATACACTGCGCAGCCAGTTCGCCATCCAGACCCATCTGCGCAGCCATCGGATACGAGCTTACCGCCACCGGTCCTCCGAACAGCACCAACAGTGTCAGCAGTTCCACGCCTCTCCAGCCAATCAAAGCACCCAAAGTAATCGCAGCGAGCGGAATCACCACAAGCCGCATCACCGTCACAAAAGCCAGAATCCGGCTGTTGTTCTTCACTTCGTCTTCATGGATACTGCCGCCCAGCACAAACAGCGACAGCGGTGTTGTCAGTTTCGTGATCATGGAGATAATATCCGCCGGCAGTCCCTTCACCGGAATACCCAGCATCTTGACGATCACACCTGCAATTGCACAAACAACCATCGGATTGCGCAGTACTTTCTTCACCGTACCGAGCAGATTTGATTTCGTTCCGGAGTAATGCTGCAGAACCAGCACCGCCGCAATATTGAAGAACGGCAGACAGACCGCAATCATAACCGACGTAAATGCCGTATTTCCGGCACCGTACACGCTTTCCACAATCGGCAGACCGAGAATGGCAAAGTTCGTACGGTACAGAGCCTGCACCACTACACCTTTTCTTTTATCGGGCATTGAAGAATTCTTCAGGAATGCCATGGACAGCAGAATCAGCAGAAGCAGGCCGCCGACCGCAAACAGAAAGATACGCATATCCGTGATCTTTGAGAAATCCGCATTCAGGACATTCTGGAACAATGTCAGCGGCAGGCAGTAATGGAATACCACCCAGTTGAAATCTTTATAGGAAGAATCTTTTACGGCTCCGATGCGTTTGGTCAGAAATCCGAGTGCCATCATTGCGGTAATCGGCAGAACCGCATTGGCAGCAGTCAGCAGGCTGTTCATTTTGTACCCTCTTTCTCCGGCTCGCTGTTATAGATAATCTTCAGCTTTCCGGCAATCATATGGAACATAATACCACATGCAATCAGACAGAGCGTGTATATTTTCCCGAGTCCTGTCGTTACATAGGATGCAATATCTCCCAGCACCGGAATATGCCTTGTAACCACACCGATGACCTGGTGATAGGCAACACTGCGCATATCCTCTTCCTGGTTGGCATCACCCTTGGTTGTAATCTCACCTTCAAGGGTTTTGTTTTCCGTCACCCGGTGTGTAACCACGGTTCCTTCATTGTAGAAGGCAATGATCTCACCTTTCTCAATCCGTTCCGGCTCAATCGGTTTCACGATGATCAGACTGCCCACCGGTATCTCCGGCGCCATACTGCCGCTGACTACATTGAATACCTGACAGTTCATGAATCTCGGCAGAGCAAGCGGTACAAGCATGAGAATCACACCTGCCAGAATCAGCGTTCCCAGTAAACTGCAAAGAGAGGGAAGTATCTTCCCTCTTCTTGTGCGTTTTCTGTTTTTTCTTACCTGTGTATCAGGCATCGCCGCGGTCCTTTTTCCTGAGGAACAGCATCAGCAGCAGCAACAGCAGCAGGAATCCGCCGCCTGTCAGTCCGTACTTCCAGAGATTGCTGAGAAGTGTGCTTCCCTGTTCTTCCGGTGTGCCCGGCTGTGCAGACGCTTCAGGACTCTGTTCCGGCTGGGCCAGAGGTGTATCCGGATTGTCGATATCAATCGTCTCCACCGGTGTGCCCGGCTGTTCTGTGCCTGTTTCCGTACCGCCCGGAACTGCTTCCTGTCCGCCTGTGCCATTATCTGCACCGGCCTGACCTGCACCGCCTCCTCCGGCAGCTGCAGCGCCTCCGCCGCCGGCACCACCGCCACCGGCAGCACCGCCGCCAATCACGGTAACACCGTCATCAACATACGTAATCGGTCCGGGGCCTGCAGGAGTGGCTCCTCCGCCTCCCGGAATCGTTCCTCTGGTATATGTGAACCGGAATACATTGTCAGCCGCATTGGCTTTCAGCGTACCGGTAATGTTGTATGCCTGGGGAACATATCCATCGATATAACGGAAGGCAACGACCGGCTTGTCACCGATATTGCCGTAGTATGTCTGCGTCGGGAACAGGGTCGCACCGTTGTTGTCCACGTATTCAACCGTATATGCAACTGTCTGTCCTTTAATGCCGTAGGTTGCGACAAAGACAGTGTCCTTGGTTATGTACTGGGTTCCGACAACACCCTCAATACCGCTGATATGGAAACCCTTGAAATAGTATTTCGGATCACTGACAGCGATCATATCCTGGTAGTTGTTCGGATTCCACTGCTGGTTGTAATCAAACTGTTCTGCTTCATAGGTACTGCCGCCGTTGACGGTACCGTGCAGACCGGCTTCAATCGTTACTCTGTATTTGTATCCTGCTTCAGCCTTTACGGAGCACAGCACCGCTGCCGTAAAGAGCGCCAGAACAAGCATCAAACGTTTCATCATCTTCATGCCTGCCACCTCACTTCGCCTTATTCCCTGAACGCTTCAGGATAATCAGGCATACCAGCAGAAGCACAAGACCGGCAGCGCCTGCAGCTGCATACGGCAGCACATGGAATCTGTCACCGGTATTCGGCAGATAGATCACTCTGCGTCTGTGTATGATCTGCGGCGTCGGATTGCTCGGTGTCGGCGGCGTTGTCTCCGGCAGTTCCACCGCGAAATCAAGCTGCAGCTTTGCGGCTGTATCCTGGTAGTTGTTTGCCTGGGTTTCACCATCCAGTTCAATTTTCAGCTCCAGCCTTCCGGATTTGCCGCTGCCCAGACGTTCCAGATGAATGTACTTCTCAAGCGCTGTGGTCGCTTCATGCAGACCGACACCGCCGAGGGTATCTTCACCGCCTACGGTATCACTGGAATACAGCGACATCGGTTCTCCGGCAGAAGTATAGTATGTCAGTTCATAGGTGTATGCACCGCCGTTGGCAACACTCTGGTCTTCAAAGCTCTTCAGGATTTCATTCTCCATCCAGAAGTCAGCTTCATCCTTGTACTGATTGGTCAGATTGATGCTGAAAGCCGCATCATCACCCGGCTGCATTCCCCGCAGTGATTCCTGGATATCCGCAGTCGTAAAGTTGCTCTTGAGTTCTGAACCGGTGAAGGTCACCTGCCAGTCTTTCTTATCAGTCGGATATGTCTCAGCCGATACAGTGCCGGAAAGAACCATGAATCCCGCAATGGCTGCCGTAATACATGTCATCCACTTTTTCATCATGTTTCCTCCTTCCTTACTTCAGACTCAGTGTGCCGTCTTCCGCAACGGATACACTGCGTCCCCATGCACTGAGGATTGCGTCCTCCGCATTGTGTGTCTGCACACCGTCCGCTTCAACTTCCAGATTGAAATGCGCACCGTTGTAATCATATGTGGTTGTAATAACCGTGTATTCACCGTCCTGCCGCTTTGTCTGCGTCACTTTGGCCTTGATTGCACTGTCTACGGTAAGGGAATCCGCAAAAGCTGCTGTTTCCGCACCGATGCTTACCGGTGTTGTGTAGTAGAGAACAGTACGTTCGGGATCCTTGAAGGAAGCATCCTGCACCCAGCCGCTGTTTTCGGTGAAATGCAGCTGAATCAGATCCGGATCAAGATCGGTAAGCTTCTTACCGTTGGCATCCGTCCAGTATCTGCGCACCGTAACACGGATATACTCATCAATGGATCCGCTGTTTCTTACCTTCAGTTCTTCATCGTATGTCTCACCGAATCTGAACTCCTCAATATGATCCAGCAGTCTTTCGGAACCGCCGACATGCCATGCTTCATCCTTGTAGTTCCGCCAGTTCACTTCTTTGTTGTTTTCCAGCAGAGTGATACCAATGTGGTACATTTCAAATTCCGATGTATAAACCTGTGAGTAATAGGTAAGGGCAGCTCTGGCACCGCCGACTGCACTGAACAGCAGCAGACCGACCGCAGCCACAAGCATTACAAGTATGTATGCCGGGACTCTGAGTTTACGCTTCTTCATCAGTTGCCCCCTCCGTTCTCTGTTGTTGTCGTCACTTTGCCGTTCCAGTCTGCGGTTTCATTACCCTGAGCGTCATACAGAACCGGTGTGCACTCATAAACAACCACGACATTGAAGTTTTCATCTTCCTTCACATCTTGCGGAATGTTATCAATCTTAATCAGCAGTTCTGCAGCACTCTCTCCGCCCTTGATGGACGGTCCGTAGTACCAGAAATCACCGTTCTGTGTCCAGTTTTCACCGCTGTATGTCAGCGTCAGACCATCCGGTGCAAATGCTCTTGCCCGGACAAATACAGGCTCGGAACCATCCTGTGCTGTGACGGTAAGATGCTTGGTCCAGTCAACAGGCTTCGGTTCCTTGAGTCTTGTTTCTTCAGCGAGGTGAACAGGCTTAGAACCGGCTGCCCGTACATATGTTGTAAAGTAAGCCAGTGCCGAAGGAACACTTACCGTAACAACCAGCACCAGAGCAAGCACTGCCAGAATCAGATTACGCTTTTTCATTGTGCAGTACCTCCTTCAGGCAGGTCGTTCTTCCATTCCCAATCGCCTTTATGGTTCGTGAAACTGTTCATGACACCATAGCCCTTTTTCGTTTCATCGTTGTATGCATTGGTGAATGACACACCTGCAATTTCCTTATCTTTGCCCGGAACCTTGATGACTGCCGTCTGATCATTCTCCGAAACCAGCTTATAGCCGGCACCGCTGTATGTCTCCGTTACCGTTACTTCCGCACCGGCCGGGATATGATTCAGAACAACTTCACCGACACCTGCCTTGGACATCGTGATGGAAGCGACGTTGTTGTACACTTCCTTGCCGTCCAGTGTGCCGACAATCTTGAACGCTGCCGTCATCGGTGAGCTGTCTTCGTATACCGTTACAATCTTGGTGATCTTCAGACTGCCGAAACGCGGTTCACTGGAAGGCTTGAGATATACATCCAGATCTTCAACCCACTCACCGTCGGAAGTCTTCATATCCTCACGGGTATCCTTGTTCGTACTGGGCAGTACAACCAGCTGCGGATAAAACGAATACACATCCGTATCCGTATTCAGGATCGTCTTCAGCAGTGTCTTTGCCGTTTCGCCTTCACCTGTTGTTTCCTCTTTCGTGTACTCTGCTTTGGTAAGATTCGTATCATGCGGAACAATCAGATACAGACCGAACTGAGCCGTTACCTTCGCACCGGAAGCACCGCTCAGATCGGCACTGCCTGTATAGCTTTCCGCAAGGATATCCTTTGCGAACAGCTGTGCCAGTTCCGTCCAGCTGTCATTGTCCATACTGTCAAGCCCTGTCTTGCCTGAATCTTTATCAGCAGTGTATTTCGTGATGTCATAATCACCTGCCGTATAAGACGGATATGTGCCGTTCAGCGTAAATGCAAACGTATCGTATTTCGTATCCGGATTCAGATCTGCCACCCGATAGAAATCTATGACAAGATCTTCATTGCCGTTGAGTCCTTCTCCCGCATCCACAGTGAAGGAACCGCTGCCTTCTTTATCCACTGCCTGCACATTTACTTTGACTTTCGCCGCTGTCACAAAACACGCAGCCGCTGTCAGAAGCACTGTCAGAGCTCTTTTCAACCGTTTGTCCATAACCGTCTCTCCTTTTAAATCAGTCTCTGCGGCGCCGTACTCCCGCAGCCTTGCGGCTGGTGGAAATCAGCACCCACAGCAATGTTATCGTCAGCATCGGTATCGCAATCAGCGGCGCCACAATGGACGTCCTGATCTGTACCGCATCCGGTTTGACTTCCACAAAGGCCGGATCATTCTCAACCCTGTGTCCTCTCAGCAGAAGTCTGTGTGTATTGATACCGTACGGTGTACAGGTAATCAGTGTGCAGTAATCCATCTCCGGATCTATCGCAAGATCCTCGAGCTGTGAGGGAAGCACAATGCGTATCTGATCTATCTCATACGTCATCGTCCTGTTCAGAACCGTGATCACAAACCGGTCACCGAGCACCAGCTGATCCAGGTCCGTAAACAGCCTTGCACTGGGCAGACCTCTGTGTCCGGTCAGCGCCGCATGTGTGCCAATTCCTCCTACCGGCAGTGATGAGCCTTCCAGATGACCTACAGCCACCTGCAGAACAGAATCATCCATACCGTGGTAAATCGGCAGATTGATATGTACCTTAGGGACCTCCACATAGCCCATAATGCCTGTATCGGTCAGGTCCAGAATACTGTTGTATACAGCCCGTTCATCATCACTCATGACAAACCGGGCAGTGTTTTCCACAAGCCCGGCATTGTATGCCTCAGCCTGTGCAAACATCGCATCTGCTTCCGCTTCATCAATATCGGAGACCCTGTTCATATACGACACAATGGCTCTGGTCTGATGGAAGGAATTCCACCAGTCCGAGAACGTCGGATATGCCACGATCAGTATCCCCGCCAGCATGATTCCTGCCAGACCGAGATTGATTAACAGATCACTTTTTCTTTTGTTCCGTTTCGCTGTCTTATCCTTCATACTCCTGAACTCTCTGCAGAGCTCATCTGTGATTATTTCCACGGAAATGACCACAGATCAAACCTGCAGTATATATGCACGCCGAATCCCGGCATTGGTTAAATGCCGGGATCAGTGTGCGTACTGTGTGATTTACTCAGCTTTCTTTCTTGCGGCAAGGACTACGCCTGCACCGATTACAAGAGCACCGCCGATGACATAGAACATCGTTGTACCGATACCACCGGTGGAAGGAAGTTCTGTACCAGCCTTGTTCTCAATATCGGCTGTACCGTTGACATGTGCGTCAAAACTGTTTGTCGCATCCGCAACATTCTCTGTTTTGCCTTCTGCTGTATCGGCGTCTGTTCCGGTAATGGTAACAGGGACCGGTGTATCTTTTCTGTTGTATCCCTCAGGTGCTTCAACTTCGATCAGCTTGTATGTGCCGTCTTTGATGCCAGGGAATTCAGCAGCACCCTGTGCGTTTGTCTCTTTGATCATAATTGCGGTGGATGCGGCAAGTGCTTTTGCCTGCGCATCTGTAATTGTTGTTGCATCAGCTGCCGGAGCGTTCTCTACAGTTACCCATTCAACTTTTGCCGGTGTTTCACCTGCAGCAGCAGTGTATTTATAGAATTTACCTTCAGAATTCATGAGGACAAACTTTGCGCCTTCCAGTTTCTTGTCGGTGGCAGCCGGATCATTACCTGTGTACTTGTTGATGATGACCTTGGCTGTATATACTTCCTCTTCAATCGGAGTTGTTGATTCCAGATCATCCGGATTATGTCCGTATTCAAGATGCGCTTTGTTCTTTTCCTGCTCATGTATCACAGCATTATCATTCACGACAGCTGTATATGTAATCGTAATAACCTGATCGACATAGTTCTGCAGTTCCTTGACATTGATATCGGCAGAGAATGCATTTGCTTTTGTTGTGTAATCAATTGTTGCCTTGTCGGTTACATCTGTTTCGCCGATCTTGATGACAACATCCTTCTTGAATGTCAGACCGGTAGTCATTTCATCCTTGACGACATACTTGTATGTGTCATATCCGGATGTATTCGGAACCTTACCTGTAATCGTGTATGTTACGGTTTCACCGACATCTACAGTCTCTTTGTTATCTGTCTTGCCGATTTCCGGTTTCTTGGCCTTAACCTTCATTTCGACATTCGGCATGGTGGAATCCAGGGTTGCAACTGAACCGGAGCTGTCTGTTGTTTTCTCGGATGCATCAACCGGAATCATCAGATAGTAACCAAGCGCCAGACCTGTGACTTCAAGATCACTGCCAGTGCCTGTTGCGTTCTTATCTGCGCCAATGTTGTTTTGCAGCGCATACTGCATTGCTGCATTGGTGAATGCCACAACATTGCCTTCGGTGATGTTGATATATTTCTTATCACCGTTGACAACGATTTCATTCAAATTACCGGAATTCGTATCAACAAGGTAAGCCTTGCCCGGTGCTGCATCACCGACAAAGAATCCTTCCCAGACATCATTGAACTGGTATGTTACAACGTCATATACATTATCAGGAGTTGTGGAAGTATCCTGACCTTCGAGGGCGAAAATCTTGTAGAAGTTATAAACGGTACCGTTCTCAGAACCCTTGATTGTAATGGTTCCGGTTGTTGTTTCTCCTTCAGCAGCCGCTGTAACACCCAGACCGAGCATCATAATCAGCGCCATCATTACTGTTGTTAATTTCTTCAATACTGACATTGTCTTACCTCTCTTCAAGCCGCTCTTATACTGTCTCCGGAATTCGTACCGAATTCCTTTTAATTATAAGAGTCTTTTAAGTATAAATGAATTGTTTTGAATCTGTAAATGTAATTAATATACCCTGCTTAATGTTTTTTACGTACTCGAATAACTGTACCTCCCCGCTTTCGCTACCCTGACAGGTCCAATTCAGCTTCCGCTGTATCGGCTGTGTGCGGACAATAACTGTTCCATTTATCCAACGGAATCATCACCTCCGCATCCTTCTGTACAGCAGATAGCCTGCCGCAGCGCTGAGCAATGTGCCTCCGATGTAATTCAGCACACTGCCACGGCCGCCTGTTTCCGGGAGCTCTCTGCCGGGTGTATTACCATACCTGACTGTATTGGAACCAGGTATTACGTAAATCATATCGGTTGCGTTGCCGGTTACCGGTGTTCCTGAAGCATCCACCAGGATTACTTCAAGGGTATGCGTACCGGCTTTTTCTCTGACAAGGAAGTACGGATCCGGAGACTGGCTTGCATATCCGTCCGGATACTTTGTCTCAACGATTCTGTAGTAACCTTCCGGAAGTTCCGTGAACTCGAAGACACCTTCGTTTCCGGCATTCTCTTCCGGATGAGCATTGCACCAAGCGGTATCTATGCTGCGAGGATTCAGAGAGAGATATTTCTCAATTCTGAATTTTGCACCATCGAGCAGATTTGCATCTGTCTTTCTCAGATCGGCCTGATCCACTTTCTGCAGCGTGATCGTTGTATCGGCGTAGTTATTGTTAAACTCCGCTTTTGCCGTTTCATACAGTTCCGCTTCTGCAGTCTTGCCGGCTGTAACAGTCACCGTCACAGACTTGTTTGTTGGATTCTGACTGCTGCCGCCCGTGAAGCTTGTCAGCTTCAGACCGCCGCTGTCAGATTCGGTTATCACATAATCACCTGCCGCTAGACCATCAATCAGCTGTTTTTTGGGTTCGCCGTTTTCAACCGTAATGGTCACCGGGCTTTCCGCAATCTCCGTTCCGTCTTTGGTGATTGTGAATGTGAATGTCTTATTGACCAGGGACATCTTGTCTTCAGGCACGTCACCGCCGTTGTATGTGACATTCTTGGTAATCAGGAGGGAACCTTTCTGATGGTTTGTAATTGTCACGGTTCCGTCACTGCTGTCAGCTTCCGATGGAGACGGAGCGGTCTTTTCAACCGTTACTGTGTATTGGTCTGTCACATCTACTGCATCCTGGTCTACAACTGTTTTCCCCGGACCAGGGATTTTCACAGAGGTTTCTTCTGCAGAATACTCGACTTCATATACATTTCCTGCCGTATCTTTCAGCGTTTTCGGCAGATTTGTGTATGTACCTTTCCAACTCTGATCTGCGATGGAGCTTGCTGTCAAAGTCAGGGTTGTATTCGGCTTTTCATCAAACATGTCAGAATCACTCACACGTGCATATTCACTCCACTCACCAAATTCCGTTTCGGAGATAATCTTCCGTGTTCGGTAAAGAAGCTCCACCGTGATTTCAGCACCCTGCGGAATATCATTGGACGGATCCCAGACTTTCCTTACATCCAGTTTTTCGCCTCGTGTGTACACGTTATATACAAAGAACTCCAGGAAGCCGCTCTTCCTTACTGAGCCATCAACTGCTGTGAATGTACCGAGAACTTCAGGATCACTTGCATATGCCTGTGATGCATCTGCGGTACTGCCGCTGTATGGATTATCCTTCGTATAAACCTTGCTGTAATGCATCGGATTCGGATAGAGTGTTTTATTATCGTAATCTCGATATCCTCTGCGCACGTATTCTGTCTGAATATACGTGTTCTTATAATTCCATGTTTTATTATTTGCATCTGTAATCTGATCAGGCACGTCATCATTTGCATACTTTTCAGTGATGTAGTACATGCCGTCATCTACCGCATAGTCATATGCGATGCCTATGCCGTCTGTACCGACAATGACATCTTTGGAATGCAGCCACGAATAGCCTTGATACGGATATGGTTTTGTATAACCTTCGACGTTGGAGTCTTTAACAATATCGTTCCTGTCGGCTGTACCATTCCGGTAAACATCGAAATGATTTACAAGCTGCTTTTTGAGGCTGATCAGATGACCGCTTTCATCAACAATCATCTTTGTGATTTCAAGCGCTACGATCTTGTTGTTTGCATCCTCTGCATCACCGCCAAGGACAAAATCCATACCGCTGAGACCATGGTCCGGAATACCCCCGTTTACCCATGCATCATGAGAACCTCCAATAATTTCATTTTTGATTCCCGGGCATTCATTCGCTTCATCCCAGTAGCTGAAATTAGCGCCCATATTAACATCAATGGTCACCGACATCGGTTTATAGGTGCCGTCTGCCTGACGTTCATACAGTTGTCCGTGTTCTTCATCGGCCATATCAAAGGTCAGTTCCTTTACGGCAGAGACACTGTATGTAATCTTGTTTTCCAGACGTCTCTGCTTAGTCTGCGGGTCATTTCCTCCGCCATCATATGTATCTGCCACTTTGAACCGTCCGCCGATACGCACCTGCACCGTGCTGTATCCATTTGCCTGATTGGAGGAATAACTGTCAATTACAAACGCGTTATTAAGTTCAATCCCGTTTATATCAAAAGCTTTGATTTCAGCTTTCTTCATATCCTCAGGCGTAATGCGGATGTTGTCTTTTTCCAAATGTAGAGTTGTATTCGTTGTGACTTTGTATTCCTGCCAGTTTCCCAAAGAATCCTGGTAATAATATGTTCCGTAAGCAAGCGGTACATCTACTTCAGAGGTTCCGGAGATGGAAATATCAATATGATCAACTGTGTGATGAGATGTTCCGACACCCGGGACAGAACGCGGTTCGGCAAAGATTACGTTGACTGCGTTATTCCAATTGTTCCGGCCGGTGACATGAACAGGTATTCCTTCATCATTCAGTTCAATACCCAGTGAAAGATTATCGTTGTACGCACCGTGATAAATCTTTTCCACGCCATTATCGTTGTAGTTATTAACGGCTGTCTGACTCAGTATGTTATCTCTGTTAGTTACAACATAACCGGTTTTGACATTATCTCCCCAACGGCGTCCAAGAGTAATATTCTGCGCGTTTTCTTCTGTAATACCGGTTGCCGAATTCGGATCCAGATACCTTCTGAAATAGTCTGCAGCTGTATCCTGATAATTGAAACCGGTCGCCTCTGTTTCGAAGTAAATATGCCTGTTGGGGTTCGTACCGTCAATTGTCCACATCATCGGATTTTCAATATCGACCGTACCATTTGATGCATTGTAGTTCACTTTGGTCAGTGAACCATCATTGTTGATGATGTAATAATCATCGGAATTGGCCGGATACTTCACCAGCAGCATGTACTTGTTTTTCTGTCCCTGCGGCGGCTCACCTACGATGGTTCCCGTTACTGAGAAAGCATCCTGCTTGTAAATCACTTTCTTATTGTCTGTCGACAGCCGCACATCCGTGATGATATCGGTTCTCTCTTCACCGAAATGGATGATACTCAGGGACTGCGCATCCGGAATCTCCATCGGATCCGCATATGAAATCCTGACCTCTACAGGGGCTTTGGGTTCAATCTTTTCATTGTCTTTATAAATGCTGATATCAAAGAATCTTGCAAAGGACACTTTGTCCTGTTCAATACCCATTTCAGCTGCCGCATCACTGAGATATTTAGCATACGCAACCGTATCCGGCAGAACTTCCTCAACTTCCATCTGTGCATCTTCCGGTATCTCCGCATCATCGTCATATATGACAGTAATCCGGTATGTTTCACCTGATGCCGTCAGGATATCCTTGCTAATCTGTGCATCCGTTACTTTTATTGTGAACACCTGGCCGTCCTTCATGGTTACGGTCAGTTCTTCTTCGGACAGGAACGGCTGTAAGCTTACCAGCACCCATTCATCTGCTTCATATTTCTTGGCATTGAATGCCGTAATCTCTTCTTCACTCAGTTCATCGGAGTATTCAACCGTCAGATTGTTTTCTTCAACGATTTCACCTGCAGTTATCTGTCTGCCTGTCTTTCCGGCCCATACGAGATCAGGATCACTGAAAGTGACAGCCTCGATATCTGCCAGGAATTCATCCATATTGTCATTGTTTTCAAGAATATGCAGGGCTTCTGCCAGATCCCTGAAGCTGATGGAATCGCCGCCGCTCAGGCTGAATGCATACTCTTTGCCG
>JAFUCL010000023.1 GCA_017459725.1 Solobacterium sp.
TGAATCTCTTGAATATCGCCATTGAAATGAAATCTTTTCACTCTGGCTGGCTTCATTTGGATGTTCGCTTTGAATGAATCTAAAAAGAGGCTGTTTTCCAGCCTCAGAATGTTTCACCATTCCTTAACTGTTACAGCCTCATACTTATTCATACATGTCTTGTATCATCACTCCAGCATTCACAGAATCTTGCCGAGAATGAGGGTGAAAGTCCTTTTGCGTATAAGTGGGAGAGATCTCCGAAGTAACTGGTGCGGAAAGAAGCTTTGCCCTGCTGTCTCTCTTCACTTATGACAAGTGTTACGGAAGAAGGCAGGGCAACAAAGTTGTGCCAGAGATACATCGGGGACATATGGAACAGGTGTGAAAGCAGAGCGGCTTCGATACCGAAGTGGCAGAAGAAACATAATGTATCATGGTTCTCCTTTTCAACCCGGAACAGGTTGTTTTCATGCACATAACCATGTTCTGCCAGCAGCTGAAAGAATGCTTCACCGGCTTCATCGTAGATTTCCTTTACATGTGCTTCCTGCATCACCGGATGATCATACCAGTGATTCGGATCAATGAAGGCAGGATCGGCAGTCCAGTCTTCCGGCAGCCAGTCCCAGGCAACGGAACGTCTGCCATGCAGGTCAGGCCGTGCTGCTCTGGCCGGGAATTCCTGCAGCCAGCTGTACTCGGTCGCTGTGCGGTTGAGTCTGTTCAGTGTATAGGATGCCGTTTCCTTTGCCCGGCCAAGCGGAGATACGTAAAATTCCGTGATATCTTCGTGTATCAGCCTGTCCGCAAGCGCCTGTGCTTCCAGTCTTCCGGCAGGGGTAAGAGAGTCATTGGCATAGTCCGGATCAGCATGTCTGACAAACAAAAGTTTCATAGTCAGTCTCCTTCAGAGTGCATGAAGATTATATTACAGATGCCCGAAAAACTTAAAAGAGTACGCGTTAAGTAAGCCTGATTTGTGTGAAAGAATTGTGAAAAATAATAGTTGACAAAGTCAAGTAAGCACAGTAATTTGAATGTGCCAAAACGGTGTAAACGCTTCCATTCACGGCTTATACAGACGTGTAACCCATATAATCATTGTTCACAGGAGGAAAGAAGTATGAACAAGAAACTCCTCGCTGCACTGCTCGCAGCGGCTATGCTGGCCGGATGCGGCGGCAGCAAACCGGCTTCCGGAACAGATTCCGGAAACACATCCACAGGCACTGAGGCTACAGCAGCAGCTGAATCCGCAAAGACAGCAGATTCAACACCGACCGGCGGTTCCGTTGAAGGAACACCTGCTACAGAGCAGATGGAAAAAGTTGTTGTTGCCATCAACTCCGCTTCCACCGATGCATCTCCGTATGCAATGAACACTCCGTCCCGTGCCAACACGAAGGAACCTTTGTACGCTACTCTGTTCTATATCGCACCGGGTCACTTCATTGAAGACATCCAGCCGTTCATCGGCAAGACCGTTACACAGGTCGATGACTACACATGGGATATCGAAATCTTCGATAACGTAACAGACTCCAAGGGCAACAAGATCACTGCAAACGATGTTCTCTGGAGCTATGACTACAGCTTCCGCAACCAGGAATTCCTCGTTTACGGAACTGACGTTGAATACTTCAAGGTTATCGATGATACACATCTGCAGCTCAAGACAACAAAGACAATTCCGGGCGTTATTGAGAAGCTGCTCTGCAACGCAGCCTGCACAATCGTTAACCAGGAATGGTATGAGAATGCACCGGATGAAGAAAAGCAGAATGATCCTGCAACAACAGGCCGTTACATGGTCGAAAAGAACGTATCCGGTTCCGAGATCGTTCTGGTTGCGAATGATGATTACTGGCAGAAGGATGAAACAATGCTGCCGGATGTTGCTAAGGCAAACGTTAAGAGAATCTATCTGAAGGTCATCACAGAAGACTCCATGAGAGCAATCGCTCTGGAAAACAAGGAAGTCGACGTTGCCCGTATTACTGCAACAAACCTCCACAGATTCTATGAAAACGGCGCAGCCAAGGAAGGCTACAACGTATTCATGGGCATTACTTCCCCGACTCTGCATTCCGCATGGCTGAACATGGATCCGAACGGTCCTTCCAAGTTTGCGAAAGATGTCAATCTGAGAAAAGCAGCTCTCTATGCGCTGAACTCCGAAGACTTCATGCTCGCTTCTGGTAACACATTTGATACAGCTATTCTTTCCAAGGCTTCCACATCACCGAAGTCCGAAGGCTACAACCCGGCATGGGATGATCCTTCCTATGATTACTTCAACTATGATCCTGAAAAGGCAAAGGAATACCTCCACGAAGCAGGATACAAAGACGGTGAATGCGAAATCAAAGTTCTGATGTCCATTTCCCTGTATTCCGATTCCCAGCAGGCAGTTGTTATCGCAGGTCTCGAAGAAGCAGGCTTCAAGGTTAATCTGCTCGCCGTTGACCAGGCGCTGTTCCTGAACTACCGTTTCGAAAATGATCAGTGGGATATGATCTTCGACGTCAAGCTCGCAGGCGATTCCGCCGTTACCGGTTGGGACAACCTCTACAACCCTGTAGGATACTCCAACGGTTCCGTATGCTTTACACATGATGACAAGCTCGTTGAACTGCTGAACAACGCAGTCAAGGATGCTTCCCAGGAGAATGTTGAAGCATTCAACACATATCTGACCGAGAATGCAATCCAGAAAGGTCTCTACACAATGATGACAATGTGTGTTGCACAGGACGGCATCCTCGAGATGAACATCTCCAACGCTACATTCAACCCGCAGGGCTCCACATACGCTGCAGACTTCGTATCTGCTCCGGGCGCTCACTAAGCAATCAGCCAATACAGGAACCGCTCTGAAAAGGGCGGTTCTTTTCATTTGTCCGGCATAATAGCACAATTACGGGGTTCGTATAACAAAACCGCGAATGTGAAAGAATTGTGAAAAAAATGTTGACACTGGTAGATATTATTGGGTATTCTGTAAAAGCCAAGCGGCGTAACCGCTAACATTCTTAAGGGCGTCATAAGTTATTTATGACCGGCAAACGGAATAATCCGTAATTATCATCTATTATTTCGGAGGGAAAGAAATGAACAAGAAACTCCTTGCTGCACTGCTCGCAACGGCTATGCTGGCCGGCTGCGGCGGCTCCAGCAAACCGGCTTCCGGAACAGATTCCGGAAACACATCCACATCCACAGGCACTGCGGCTACAGCAGCAGCTGAACCCGCAAAGACTGCGGATGTCACACCTACAGGCGGCTCCGTTGAAGGAACACCTGCTACTGAACAGCTGGACCAGGTTGTTGTCGCCATCAACTCCGCTTCCACTGACGCATCTCCGTATGCAATGAACACTCCGTCCCGTGCAAACACAAAGGAACCGCTGTATGCCACACTGTTCTATATCGCACCGGGCCACTTCATCGAAGACATCCAGCCGTACATCGGCAAGACCGTTACACAGGTCGATGACTACACATGGGATATCGAAATCTTCGATAACGTAACAGACTCCAAGGGCAACAAGATCACAGCTCAGGACGTTCTGTGGAGCTATGAATACAGCTTCCGCAATCAGGAATTCCTGGTTTACGGCACAGACGTAGAGTCCTTCACAGTTGTTGATGATACACATCTGCAGCTCAAGACAACAAAGACAATCCCGGGCGTTATTGAGAAGCTGCTCTGCAACTCTGCAATGACAATCGTCAACCAGGAATGGTACGAAAATGCACCGGATGATGAAAAGCAGAACAACCCTGCAACAACCGGCCGTTACATGGTCGAAAAGAACGTATCCGGTTCCGAGATCGTTCTCGTAGCTAACGATGATTACTGGCAGAAGGATGAAACAATGCTGCCGGATGTTGCTAAGGCAAACGTTAAGAGAATCATCCTCAAGGTCATCACAGAAGACTCCATGAGAGCTATCGCTCTTGAGAACAAGGAAGTTGACGTTGCCCGTATTACTGCAACAAACCTCCACAGATTCTATGAAAACGGCGCAGCCAAGGAAGGCTACAACGTTTACATGGGTATTACAAACCCGATTCTGCATTCTGTATGGATGAACATGGATCCGAACGGTCCTTCCAAGTTCGCTCATGACCTCAACCTCAGAAAGGCTGCTCTGTATGCGCTGAACGCTGAAGACTTCATGCTCGCTTCCGGCAACACATTCGATACCGCTACAGTTACGCATGCGTCTACATCTCCGCATTCTGCAGGTTACCAGGCTAAGTGGGATGATCCTTCCTATGATTACTTCAACTATGATCCTGAAAAGGCAAAGGAATACCTCCACGAAGCAGGATACAAAGACGGCGAAGTTGAAATCAAGGTTCTGATGTCCATCTCCCTGTATTCCGATTCCCAGCAGGCTGTCGTTATCGCAGGTCTGGAAGAAGCAGGCTTCAAGGTTAATCTGCTCGCAGTTGACCAGGCTCTGTTCCTCAACTACCGTTTCGAGAACGACCAGTGGGATATGATCTTCGACGTTAAGCTCGCAGGTGACAACGCCGTTACCGGTTGGGACAACCTCTACAACCCTGTAGGATACTCCAACGGTTCCGTATGCTTCACACATGACGACAAGCTCGTAGAACTCCTGCAGACAGCTGTTAAGGACGCAAGCGATGCAAATGTTGAAGCATTCAACGCTTACCTGACAGACAATGCTATTCAGAAGGGTCTCTTCGAAGGTATGACAATGTGCGTTGCACAGGATGGCATCCTCGAGATGAACATCTCCAACGCTACATTCAACCCGCAGGGCTCCACATACGCTGCAGACTTCGTATCTGCTCCGGGTGCTCACTAAGGTTAAGCGTACCTGAAAAGTACACAGCAAACAGAAGATGCCGGTTTGACCGGCATCTTTTGCGTTTATTGTTTCTTTTGTGTTTCCCAGTATTCCTTCAGATCCAGACCGGTGATTTCAGCGATTCTGTACAGCCGGATATGGTTGTAGAAATAATACTCCATGGGTGTTTCGGTATCGTTCAGATAATAGTAATATGTCTCTTCATTCCGGTAGCTGTCGGAGAAGCGGTAGGTATTTCCGTCTGTGCCGGTGAAGGTATACTCCTCAGCCGTGCCTGTAACCGGATATCCGTTCCTGATCAGGATTTCGTAGATGGTCCGGAAGGAAGCACCGTAGGAGAACCTGCTTGTCAGGATATCATCATACACTTCATATCCGCTGCCGTTTCCCACGGCTACACCATAGTTGTTCTGATATACGAATGCGCTGATTTCTTCAGAAGTGAAATCATGCATCTGCGGATAGCGCATGTCAATGACCTGGTGCAGGAAGTTGGCTTCAGCGTCTGTATAGGTAATCGGTTTGTCACGCAGGGCACCGGAGGTATCGCCGTCATCCTGTACATAATCTCCTATATATCTTGAGGGATGGTCAAAGCAGAGCTGGAAGGACAGCGGAATACCATCGTTGTACGGCAGGAATGCATTGATGTCATCCACCAGCCCGTGCAGCTGTTCACGGTCTGTGAAGGTTCCGGTCAGCTGTGCCGTGTACAGGGAATCACGGGTTCCTTCCTCCAGCTTCAGACTGCCGTGGGGATGTGCCTCATACAGCAGCCGTGTATGCACATCACTGTAATCATTACGCAATGAATTGGTGAGTGCTTCCATGCCCCAGTGATAATCATCCAGCACCCGGAAGACGGTTCCGTCCTTCTCCGTAACCGTCCACAGGTAATCCTTGTATCCGTCCGCATTGTCAGTCACTTCTTCACAGGTCTGGCTGACAGTGAAGCGTTTCAGACCAAGCTCCTCCCGCACATACTTCTCTATATCTTCTTTTCCGTAATCGGTCGTGCAGCCGCTCAGCAGGATAACCGCCCACAATGCCGCAATCAGTTTCTTCATACGCTGATTATAGCATTCTTAAGAGAGGACGATGGATATCCCGGCAATTGAAAAAGGCGGCTTTCTCTGCCGCCGGTTCTGCTACAGAACGGTTGTTTCTCCCGGTCTCAGCCGGACGATCTTTCCGGTGCCGAAGACAGCCGCATCAAACCAGATCTCTGTTGAAGTCGGATTGTATACCGCTGTGCCGTCGGCGGAGAATTCCAGCTGGCGGGATGCCTGGATGTAGCGGTATATCTCAATATTGGACGCAAACCAGATACTGTCCTTGTACTGTGCGATATAAGCCAGGAATTCTTCAATTATGTTCCAGTTGTCAAACTGATCGAATTCGTATGTATGTCCCCACAGATAGAACAGCATGGGGTTCTTCGCAAGCATCGGATGTCTTTCACAGAACTGTTTGCCGAGCTCCATCATGCACTCTTCGGTATGATGGCAGGTCGGATTCCATTCCAGGAAATCATCGGGCAGTTCAAAGTTATGCGTGGAAGTGATCGTTCTGGCATAGCGGATGCCGCAGGCTCTCAGGATGTTCTTCGTGCCTTCATCATAGCGTCCGTAGGGATATGCATGTCCCTGCACAATGGTGCCGGTGATCTTTTCCAGGGCTTTGCGGTCTTCAGCGATCTCCGTAACCGCAAGGGCGCCGATGTTCATCAGGGAACTGTGGGTGACGCCGTGGGTGGAGATTTCAAAGCCTTTATATACTTCCGGAATCTCTTCGGCTGAGAATGTGGATGTATCCACGGTTTTTCCGAACAGGGTGAAATTATTTTCCAGTCCGAATTTGCCGGAGTTGATATTGAAGGTTCCTTTGATGCCGTATTTGTTCATGAGACTGATTAGTCTTGCGTCCTGTCTGATACCGTCATCGTAGCTCATGGTGAAGGCGCGGTCTTTTCCTTCCGGCCAGACAATTTTATACAGTTTTCTGATTTCTTCCATAAAACCCTCCTATTGATAATATAAACCGGCAATACGCGGATTTACTGCAGAAGCTTCTTTATACCTAAGAACGGTTTCTAGGCTGTGTACGGAGTGACTTCAGGCCAGTCCGGCTGATTGCGCAGAATTGCCTCTTTGTGATCTATGATATGCTTGGCAAGTTCATCAAACGTATGTATTTCCTTTGACATCCAGAGATAGAGAGGACGCGGCGGATAATCGGCGATTGTATAGGTCCGTATATCTGTCCCGGTAAAGAACAGTCCGGGCATCACCGTGCCGGCTGTTTTGTTTACGACAAAATTGATTGTGGTGGCGATCTGTGAAGTGGTTAATATGATTTTCGGAACAACAGAAGCAGCCTGCAGGTTTCCGTTCTCATCCGGAATGAGGGTGAGCAGATCTTCGTAATTCACCATCGGGCAGGTGACATCTTCCATAATTACTGTTTTCTTTTCGGAGAAGAACAGATCCGGGTGTACGCACAGCACCATTTTCTTTTCTCCGAATTTAACTGAGCGCGCATCGGAATACGGACACGGATAGTCGGTGACAACAAGATCCAGCAGTTCACTGTGGAAGGAGTCTTCCAGGCGTTTGCGGCTGTCCAGGATAAAGTTGCAGCGGAGATCATGCTCTTCACCATAGCGGTATACAACGGGAAGTATGCTTGCATACAGCGATATGACGCCGAGGCGCACTGTAAGCTGTTCGGTGCCGAGATTCAGAAAGGAATTCTCAAAGGAATTGAAATGCTGCAGGAGCTGCTTTGCTTTCTCCATAAACAGGATTCCCTCAGGCGTCAGTTTCAGCCCTGATGAGGAACGTTTGAACAGGGTGATACCGAACTGTTTCTCAAGTTCACGGATGGCATAGGATACGGTCGGCTGGGAAACATGAAGTGCTTCCGATACTCTGGTCAGATTCAGCAGTTCCGCAGTCTTCATAAAGTATTCAAGCTGCTGTATTGTCATAGGACCTCCACTATAGAAAAAGTTCTTTGATACAAATAATATTATTCTTTTGATAGCGCTTTCGCAATGCTATTTTGTAGGTGTCAAAACAAGGAGGACAATATGAAAACTATCAAACGTCTGATGACACTGCTCCTCGCAGCCTCACTGGTTGGCTGCGGATCATCTTCCGCTTCCGGAACTGATTCCGGCGCATCCGCCTCCGGCTCAACTTCCAATTCAAGTACAAGTGATGTCTCCGCTGCTACAGGTCAGGTCGCCGATGAAACAAGAACAGCAGCTGAAGAACCTGTGGACAAAGTTGTGGTCGCCGTCAACTCCACTGCAACAGATGTAAGCCCGTTCGGTACAATCAGCGCATCCAGAACGTTCATCCAGCAGGCTCTGTACGCGCCGCTGTTCTACATCAAGGGCGGCGAATTCCTGGACAGCGTTAAGCCTTACATCGGTAAGACAATCACGAAGACAGATGACTACACATACGATATCGAAATCTTCGACAACATCGTGGATTCCAAGGGCAACCCGATCAAGGCAGATGATGTTATCTGGTCCTATGAAAAGTCTGCTGAACTCTATAATTTCTCACCGTATCTGACAAATGTTGAATCTCTCACAGCTTCTGATGACACACACCTGACAATGAAGCTGAACACCAAGGTTCCGGGAACCATTGAAACACTGGTATGCGACAGCCGTTTGTCCATCGTATCCAAAGACTGGTATGAAGGCGCATCCGATGATGAAATCATGAACGATCCGGCAACATCCGGCCCGTACACAGTCAAGTCCGTTATCAGCGGTTCCGAAGTTGTCATGACCGCTAGAAAAGACTACTGGAAGACAAACAAGGATGACATGAACCCGTCCGAATACAGAAATGTCAACGACATCGTTCTGAAGGTTATCACAGAAGAAGCTATGCGTTCCATTTCCATGGAAACAGGTGAAATCGACTATGCGAGCATCGGTGTAACAAACCTGCACAGATTCTATGACAACGGCAAGGCAACCGATGGCTACAATGTCTGGATCGGCTCCACAACCCCGACATTCGCATGCGTATATATGAATATGGATGAAAAGAGTGACTCTCTCTTCGCTAAGAACGAGAATCTGCGAAAGGCTGCTCTCTATGCCATCGACTCTGAAGCACTTATGATTGCCAAAGGATACAACAGTGATACAGGCCGTGTTCTGAAGGGCTTCGGCAACACCAAGACCGGCGGTTACCAGGAATCCTGGAACAATGAAGACTACTTCGATTACAACCCGGAAAAGGCAAGAGAATTCCTCAAGGAAGCAGGCTATGAACCGGGTGAGGTTGAAATCACTGTTATGACAACAATGATGCAGCCGGATACAATCCGTTCCGTACTGATCGCAAACCTGGAAGATGCAGGCTTCAAAGTAAACAACTTCGCCGTTGAACAGGCTCTCTACATGAAGTATGCAAAAGAATCCGATCAGTGGGATATGTGCTATGGCACAAAGGGCTTCTACAACCATGTTGTTCCGGTATGGGACGCAAACTTCAATCCTGCAGGCTACACCAACGGTTCCGTATGCTTCACGCATGATGACACACTGACAGATCTGCTCTTCGCTGCTGAAGAAGATCCGTCCGTCGAAAACCTGAATGCCTTCAACAATTATCTGAAGGATCATGCAATCATCAAGGCGCTCTTCGAAGGTGACGGCATTGAAGTATGCCAGGATGGTATCCTGAAGATGGAAATCGGTATGTTCGGATTCGATCCGTCCGCTTCCGTCTACGCATCCGACTATGTATCTTCACCCGGTGCTGCCAACTGAACAAACGGAAACTGAGAGAGGAAGGAGAAGTCCTTCCTCTTGCATTAAGAGGATAAATATATGAAGAACATGACAAAAGAAGAGCTTGAGAAACTGTATGCGGAATGGCATAAGCGCATCCAGGAACATCCCGGCAATCAGGAACAGTACAATGTGGAACATGCTGAAACCCTTCCAGATTCACCGCTGAAGGGAAAGACCATTATCTTCCTGGGAAGCTCCGTTACCGTAGGAGCTGCCTCCAGGGAACAGTCATTCGTTGAGGATTTCGCAAAGATCGACGGTGTGATTCCGGTCAAGGAAGCTGTCAGCGGCACAACGCTGGCCTGGGATGAAGAAGGTAAGAAAACGTATATCGAGAGGATGCTGACGATTGATAAGAATATCAGGGCTGATGCATTCATCTGCCAGCTTTCCACCAATGACGCAACCAAAGGCAAGAAACTGGGAAGCGTATCAGACAGTAAGGACAGAGAACAGTTCGATACAACTACGGCTGTGGGTGCTATGGAATACATCATCTCGTATGCGTATGATACATGGCACTGTCCGGTCTTCTTCTATACAGGAACACAGTTCGACAGTCCCCGTTATGAGGAAATGATCAGGGATCTGTATGAACTGAAGGACAAGTGGAATGTCGGTGTCATTGATCTCTGGAACAACGATCATATGAACGCTGCCACGGCGGAGGAAAAGGAACTGTATATGAACGATCCGATTCATCCGACCAGAGCCGGTTATCTCACATGGTGGTATCCGGAAATGAAGAAGCAGCTGCTGGAACAGTTATAAGAACGGGAAACCGTTCTTTTCTGTACCGGAAACAACGAAGTATTTGTAACACTGCGAGTTAGTGTAGTATAACTGAAGTGCAGATTTCTTCTGCATCATCCGGCAGTATACCACCCGTGTGTTAGTTAAAGCTAACCAAATGAGGAGACATATATGTATCTGGAAATCAGGGATTTGAAGAAGAGCTATGGAGAAGACAGCAGCCGCACACAGGTCCTCCGCGGTATTACCACCGGCGTGGAGAAAGGACAGATCTGTGCCATTCTGGGACCGAGCGGATCCGGTAAGTCTACATTGCTGAACTGTATCGGCGGACTCGAAAGTGCAGACAGCGGTTCGATTCAGGTGGACGGCAGGGAACTGACCGGTATGAAACCTTCTGCGCTTGCGGAATACAGGAGAAAGTATCTCGGCTTTGTTTTTCAGTTCTATAATCTGGTCCCGGATCTGACGGTCAGGGAGAATATCCAGGTCTGTGAATATCTTTCTGAACATCCGCTGGCACTCGATCAGCTGATCAAGGATCTTGGCCTGGAGGAACATCAGAAGAAGTTTCCTTCACAGATTTCCGGCGGTCAGCAGCAGCGCTGTGCAATCGCCAGAGCTTTGATCAAGAATCCTGATCTTCTGCTCTGTGATGAACCGACCGGTGCCCTGGATTCCGCTTCCGGCAGGGAGATCCTGATCCTGCTGGAAAAGATCAACCGGACTTACGGGACAACGATCCTGATGGTGACGCACAATACGGAAATACGGAAGATGGCGCATAAAGTGCTGCAGATCCGTGACGGCCGCATTGTGGAGGAATATGCAAACGACAGACCGGTGCCGGCAGCGGAACTGGAGGATCTGTAAATGAACGGGATTTTCCGGAAACGGACTATGCGGGAACTGCGCGCGCATGCCCTGCGGTATACAGCTCTGGGCCTGATGATTACGGTATCCATTTATCTGATTGTCAGTCTGATCGGAGCAGCAGATACGATTATCATCGGTTCTGCCGATCATGCGGAGAAAAACAGAATCGAAGACGGACAGTTTACGGTCTTTGTGCCCCTGAAGCAGGAAGAGCTGAAGGAACTTGCAGAGACCGGCATTGAGACAGAAGCGATGTTCAGCCGTGATTATGTGCTGGCGGATGAGAGTGTTCTGCGCATTTTCAAAGTGCGTGAAACCATTGACCTGGCGGAGACGGAAACGGGACATCTGCCGGCCGGGGATGATGAGATTCTGCTGGAGAAGCGCTACTGTGAGGTGAAAGGCATCCATGCCGGTGATACGGTGGAGATTGCCGGAAAGAGACTGAAAGTGTCCGGTACCGGTACGTCACCGGATTATGAGGCTGCCTTCCGCTCCATGGGAGACAGCACCGTTGACAGCGCCAGTTTCGGTACAGCTTTTGTCAGAGCTGCTCTGTATGATGAACTGGCAGATACGGGATGTTCCCAGCAGAGTGAGGAATACCTGTATGCATACAGACTGAACGGCAGCCTGACGGACAGCGGACTGAAGGAAAGGCTGAAGGAGCTGCGCTTTGATCCGGAACAGACACAGGATGCATACTTTCTGGAATACTGGGAGCGGACCGGCGGAAAACGGAATGATCTTCTGGAAGCGGTTGATGATCTTGCGGATGGCAGCAGTGATCTGGCGGAGGGAACGGCGGAACTGGCGGATAAGCTGGAAGCGGATGAGATGCTGAAGATGGTGCTGCCGGAGGAATTCTTTGACGGTGTGCGGGAGTTGAAGCAGGGCGGTGAAGATCTGCAGGAAGGCAGTACTGATCTGCGTGATGCGGTCCGGGAACTGCTGGACCGGTACTGGCCGGAAGGCAATGAAAACCTGCGTACGTTTGTACCGGCGGCAGACAATCCGAGAATCGGTGCGGCCGGCGACGATGTGCAGATCAACAAGTATTCATGCATACTTGCCGGTGTCATCATCATGATCCTGATGGGATATGTCATCAGTGTGTTTGTCATTCACAGCATTGATGAAGACAGCAGTGTCATCGGTACACTGTTTGCCCTTGGGGTAAGCCGGAAGGATCTGCTGCGGCATTATCTGGTGCTTCCTGCATGGATCTGTTTTCTGGCCGGGGCTGCCGGTGTGCTGACCGGTTACAGCAGATTCGGAGTGCCGGTGCAGACTGCCGATACCTATATGTATTTCTCGGTTCCTGCCATTGATACGATCGTTGAACCGTGGGTGGTTGTATACGGACTGGGCATGCCGGTGCTGACGGCGGTTCTGGTCAATTACATCGTCATCCGGAAGAAACTATCGGAGCCGGTTCTGCGTCTGATCAGAAGACAGCAGAAACGCGCAAAGGCATCACAGGTGGATCTAGGCCGGATGGA
This sequence comes from Solobacterium sp., assembly GCA_017459725.1. Classification (GTDB taxonomy): domain Bacteria; phylum Bacillota_I; class Bacilli_A; order Erysipelotrichales; family Erysipelotrichaceae; genus Bulleidia. The sequence continues at coordinate 12,789 of JAFUCL010000023.1, forward strand.
CTATCTGCACAGGTTTCAGCTGCGCCAGCTGATCCGTGAAGGCAGAAGCGCTGCCGGGGTGGTCTTCGGTATCTTTATCTGTCTGCTGCTGATGATGATTGCCGTCAACGCTGCTGTACTGTGCGCGCATGTCGGCGAAGACAATATCAGAGATACGAAATATGAGTATATGTACCTGTACAAGTATCCGGAGGAAACAGTGCCGGAAGGCGGTTATCCTGCCTATGCGGAAACCCTGAAGAAGGAAGTGCTCGGATACAATCTCGATGTAACGGTGCTGGGTCTTGAAGATGACAATCCGTTCTTTGAGGCCGATCCGCAGGAAAGCGAAAGCAGAGTGCTGATCAGTTCCGCCATGGCGCAGAAATACGGTATCCGCGAAGGTGATGCGTTCCTGCTGGAAGACAGCCGGAATGAGAGATACTATGCCTTTACCGCAGACGGTATTGTCACATATGCGCCGGGTTTCTATGTCTTCATGGATATCGGCAGTATGCGGGAACTGTTCGGTGCGGACCGTGAATACTGCAATGTTGTGTTCTCGGACCATGATCTGCACATTGATTCCGGACGTCTGTACAGCATCAGCACCCGTGAAGACGTTGTGAAGGCTGCGGATATCTTTACGAAACTGATGGAAAGCATGGTGTATACGCTGACGGTTCTTTCGGCAATTATCATGGCCATTGTTATGTATTTGATGATGAAGGTGATGATTGACCGTTCTGCTCTGAATATTGCACTGTTCAAAGTGTTCGGATACCGGAAGAAGGAACTGGGCAGACTGTATCTGAACGGGAATACGGTGCTGATCACAGCGGGTGTGCTGATCTCAATTCCGCTGGCCAAGATCATCATTGATGCGCTGTATCCGTATCTTGTGTCCAATGTGGCATGTGCCCTCAACCTGCATTTCGAACCGTGGATCTTCATTGCAATGTTTGCAGGTATTATGCTCATCTATGCCCTGATTCATACCGTGCTCGTGCACAGAATCGAAAAGATAAACCTGAATCTGGTGCTCAAGAACAGAGAATAGTATTGCTGTTTGAATATCCTTGTTTCTTCCGCTATACTGTAAGAAACCGCAGAACGGAACAAGTAATCTGTACAGGAAAAGCTGCAGAGAGGATGCGTACGGTGAAAGCATCTGCCCGGTACTTACAGATGAATGCCTCCGCGAGGGCTTATCCGATATGTAGGATAGGACGTCAGGTACGTTACGCCTTTGAGAAGCAAGAAAAGTGGAACCACGCACACAGCGTCTTTTTGATAAGACGCTTTTTGAATGGAGGGAAGACCATGATCAGACTTTACAACAGCAAAAATCTCGCCGTAGAAGAATTCAAACCGATCAAAGAGGGAGAAGTATCCATGTATGTATGCGGACCGACCGTATACAACTATGCGCATATCGGCAATGCCAGACCGATGATTGTGTTCGATGTCCTGAAGAGACTGTTTGAAGCAGAGGGATATAAAGTGACATATGTATCCAACTTCACGGATGTGGACGATAAGATCATCAATAAAGCAATTGAAGAAGGCACTACGGAAAACGATGTGGCGGAACGCTATATCGATGCTTACCAGGAAGTGCGCAGACAGCTGAATACGGAGCTGCCGGACATTACTCCGCGGGTTACGGAAACAATGGACGGTATCATCCGTTTCGTGGATGACCTGGTAAAAACAGGACATGCATACGAAGTCAACGGCGATGTCTATTTCTCGGTGGATTCCGTACCGACATACGGTGAAATCAGCCACCAGAGAATGGATAAGCTTGAAGCAGGCGCCAGAATCGAAGAGAATGACCAGAAGCGCAATCCGTATGACTTTGCGCTGTGGAAGAAAACAGACAAGGGAATCAAGTGGGGTTCTCCGTGGGGTGAAGGCAGACCGGGCTGGCATACGGAATGTGTCGTCATGATCAACAACAACCTCGGTGAAAAGATCGATATCCACGGCGGCGGTATGGACCTGCGTTTCCCGCACCATGAGAATGAAGCAGCCCAGCAGGAAGCTCTGCATCACAATTCCCTGGCCAATTACTGGGTGCACAATGCGATGGTGAATATCAACGGTGACAAGATGTCCAAGTCTCTCGGCAATGTTCTGTGGGCAAAGGACGTTGTGGCACAGCTCGGCACCAATCTCACCAGATGGCTGATGAGTTCCGTGCATTACCGCAAGGAACTGAACTTCAGTGATGAGACGATTGAGACAGCGCGCAAGGAACTTGACCGTGTGCTGCTGCCGCTGCGCCAGGCTGATATCAAAGCGGCTCTGGCCGGTGCTGCATTCAGCGATGCATATGATGCGGAAGCTTACCGTGCTTTCCTGGATCAGATGGATGACGATATGAACACACCGAATGCATATGCCGTAATCTTTGAGACGGTCAAGAAGCTGAACCAGGCGCTCAGAGTCAGAGAAATCGATTTTGAGAATGTCGGAAAACTGCGCAATGCGGTGGAGAAAATGTTGACGATTCTCGGTATCACGGTGGAAAAGCCGGAAGTTACCGACGAAGACAGAGAAACATTCAGACTGTGGAATGCGGCCAAGGCGGAGAAGGATTTCGCTTCGGCTGACAAATACCGTGCAGTACTGAGCGAACGGGGACTTCTGTGAAAAGCACAGACTGTTCCGGACGCACGCTTGCATTCCTCGGGGATGCGGTCTGGTCATTGCTGGTCAGACGGGATCTGATTGAAAACGGGGAAGGCAAAGGCAATGATCTGCAGCGCAAATCGGTAAAGTACGTCAGTGCCAAGGCACAGGCAGCTTTCTATGATGCTCTGCACGCCTCCGGTTTTCTCACGGAGGAGGAAGAAGAATATTTCCGCAGGGGACGCAATGCCAACGCCGGCAGCGTTCCCCGCAGCACACCTGTTGCCGTCTACAGAAAGAGCACCGGTTTCGAAGCGATGATCGGTGCACTGGAATTGGAAGGAAAACGGGACAGAATTGAAGAAATCTGGAAGGAAGTCGGAAACAGCCGGAGGTGAAAACATGGCACAATTGATTTACGGGAGAAACGTGATCCGTCAGGCGCTGTCTGATCCCTCCAGGGTTCATGCGGTTTATCTGACGGGACGTGATGAAGCCGTTGAGAAACAGTGCCGCAGCGCAGGCATCCCGGTAAAGACGGTGGACCGCAGGACCCTTACACGCATGGCCGGAACAGACCGGCACCAGGGTATCGCGGCCGAAGTGGATTCGTACCGTCTGTATACCGTAGATGAACTGATTGCTGAGCACAAACATCCCTATGGTTTTCTGATCCTGCTGGACGGACTGGAAGATCCGCATAACCTCGGTGCAGTGCTGCGTACGGCAGACGCTGTCGGAGCGGACGGTGTGATCTTCGGCAAGAACCGCAGTGTATCTCTTACACCGACGGTGGCGAAGGTATCAACCGGTGCCATTGATACGGTGAAGTGTGCGGCGGTCACCAATCTTGTCCGCACCGTACAGGACCTGAAAAAGAAAGGTTACTGGATCGTCGGAACAGATATGAACGGTCAGGATTACCGCTCACTGGAGTATGACTTCAATACGGTTCTGGTGATCGGCAATGAAGGAAAGGGCATTTCCAGACTGCTGCGGGAAGAGTGCGATTATATCGTCTCGATTCCGATGATCGGTACCGTGGAATCTCTCAACGCTTCCGTCAGTACGGCAATCCTGTCGTACGAGATCTATCGTCATCGTTTCCCCCTGTGAGGAGGAGACTGTATGGAAAACCCTTATGAACTGCTGTATATGTGCCGCTGCGGTGACGAATGGTCACAGGCGGCACTTTTCAGACAGTACATCCCGCTCCTGAAGGCCGAGATCAGCCGTGTGCTGCATTCCTACGCCCGCATGGAGATCTACCGTGACGATCTTCTTCAGGAAGCTGTTCTGTGCATTCCGCATGCGGAGGAGACGTACCGCAGTGATCAGAACTGCAGCTTTGCGACATTCCTGGCGGTGATTGCACGCCGGAAGATCTTCAGTATGCTGAGACACTATTCCGCCGCTACCTATGTGCAGATGCACAACACCACGGCACTGGACGGCATGGTATCGGAAAGCGGAGCACCGTATGAAGTCATGGATGACCGCAATCCGATGCACAATCCGGAATACCATTACCAGTTTGTGGCAGCTGCGGAGAGACTGCAGGACCTGATCAGCACCATGAATGAACGGGAACGTGAAGTGCTTGATGCGTGGTACAGGCATATGCCGTATACCGAAGCATCCGCAAAGCTCGGCATTCCGTTCAAGGCCTATGACGGCAGGCTGCAGAGAGTAAAAGGAAAAGTGATCAACGCGGTGCTGGGTGAGAATCCGGCACGCAGGAAGAAATCAGGGAAATGATTGACTGCGCAGCGGGGCTGTGCTATTCTTCTAGTGAACCTGAAGGAGTTCTTTTTTTTCACTTATGGCGAAAGATAACAAGGTGATTCTGGCATGCACGGTATGCCTGTCAAGAAATTACACGACCCCGCACCGTAAAAACAGTGCGAAGCGGCTGGAACTCATGAAGTTCTGTCCGAAGTGCAACAAAAAGACCTTGCACAAGGAAACAAAGTAGGAGGATCCGGATATGGATAAAACATTCAGCTGGAGCGGTATCAAGAAAGAAGCCAAGCGTGTTCGCTGGCCGAAGACCAAGGATGTCGCAGGCAATTCTGCGGAAGTGCTGATCTTTACAGCATTCTTTGCGCTGTTCTTCGTATTGTGTGAATTCATCGTTACATATATTCTCAGGTTTATGGGAATCGGGGCATAAGTATGGCTGAAACAAACAAACCGATTCTTGATGATGAAAATGAGAAGCGCTGGTATGTGGTCAATACATATTCCGGCCATGAAAACCGCGTAAAGGAAAACCTCGAACGCCGTGTCGAAAGCATGGGCATTCAGGACTATCTGTTCCGTATTCTGGTTGCGGAAGAGCCTGAGATTGAAATCAAAAACGGCAAGAAAGTCGAAAAGATGCATAACATGTTTCCGGGTTACGTATTCGTTGAAATGCGTATGACGGATGACGCATGGTATGTTGTCAGAAACACTCCGGGTGTAACCGGATTTATCGGTTCCTCCGGCGGCGGTGCCAAGCCGTTCCCGGTATCACCGGACGAGATGGAATCCATCCTGCGCCGTATGGGACAGAGCGACAAGAAGGTCGTTGTGGACTTCGGTGTCGGTGATACAGTCAGAATCCTGACAGGACCGTTCAGCGGTATTGAAGGTCGGATCAGTGAGATGAACGACCAGACACAGGTTGCCAGTGTACTGACAATGCTGTTCGGCCGTGAAACACCGACTGATATTCCGTACAATGATCTGCAGAAAGTAACAGAATAAACCGTAGGAGGCTGTAACAGTTAAGGAATGGTGAAACATTCTGAGGCTGGAAAACAGCCTCTTTTTAGATTCATTCAAAGCGAACATCCAAATGAAGCCAGCCAGAGTGAAAAGATTTCATTTCAATGGCGATATTCAAGAGATTCA
>JAFUCL010000005.1 GCA_017459725.1 Solobacterium sp.
ACATCGATTGGCATAACCAGCTGAACAGCATTATAATATGTTCGCTGATCAGGTAGGGCTAGTACTTGATTAGCACTTTTCATATCTCCATTTTACCAATTCAAAAGAGGCTATAACAGCTTTTCAACTGTTACAGCCTCGTTCTTTTTATCTGCAAAATTCCGGCACACAAAAAAGCAACAATGTGACAAGAGATTTCATGTGAGGGTATATTACAGACTGTTTTTCTGTGCTACAATTATTACAACAAAGTTTTAAAACTACGTGAATAATCATAACGGGTTTTCAGTATCAACAAAAATAATTTGTAGAAAAGGAGAGAAAGTATGTCTGTTACCCCTATCGGAATTGGTGTCATCGGATGCGGTATGATCAGCAAAACGTATCTTCCGAACATGGCCGAGCGTTTTTCCATTCTCAAGATTGTCGGTGTTGCCGATCTGATTGAAGAGCGTGCAAAGGAAGCGGCTGAGAAGTACAACACGGTTGTCATGACCAATGATGAAATCTATAACTGCCCGGATATCCAGATTGTCGTTAACCTGACCAATGTCTGGAGCCACTATGAAGTCACCAAGGCTGCTCTTGAACACGGCAAGCATGTCTACTGCGAGAAGATGATGGCGGAAAACTTCGAGCGTGCCAAGGAACTCTTCGACCTGGCCAACAGCAAGGGTCTGCGCATTGCCATGGCTCCGGATACATGCCTCGGCGGCGGCTATCAGACCGTGCGCAAACTGGTCGATGACGGCTTCATCGGCAAACCGTTCGCAGTCAATGCGACGATCGTCAGAAGCTATCTGCAGTCAAGACCTGCAGTAGGCAAGAACAATGTTGTCATGCCCGGCGGAACCATTCCGTTTGATATGGGCGGTTATTACATCCATGCGATGCAGACGGTATTCGGCAGTATCAACCGTGTATCCGGCTTCGGCACATATCTGCACAAGACCTATTCACATCCGGCCAATCCGAAATACGGTGAGGACTTCGTTGTGGAAGGCGCTCCGAACTTCATCCAGGCAGCTCTGGAATTCAACTGCGGTGTCTTCGGTACCCTGACTGCAGGCGACTACGGTGTTATGGAAAGGGAACCTGCCGGACTGTATATCTACGGTACGGAAGGAACCCTGATCTGCCCGGATCCGAATATGTTCGGCGGTCCGATCAAGCTGTTGACCAATACCACGGACGGCTATGTTGAAATGCCGCTCACCCACGGATACCACGGACATGAAAGAACCTTCGGTCCGCCGAAAGTGGATCCTGACTGGAGAACGGAAATGTGGAAGACCAGCCGCAGAGGTGTCGGTGTTGCCGAACTCGCATGGTCCATCTACAATGACAGACCCTGCCGTCTTTCCAACGAAATGGGCCTGCACACAATTGAACTGATCCACGGTGTCATGGAAGGCACGGAAACAGGCAAATACTACACAATGACAACACATCCGAAGAGAATGGCTGCGCTTCGTTCCGGCTTCACGGGTGCGGATGCGGAAGCAGTGTTCGATGATCATTTCGGATATGACTTCGATGCGGAACCGAAATGGAAATGGTAAGGAGAGCGTAAACAGATGACAAAGATGAAAGCAAGTTTTATCGGCATCGTAAGACCGCAGCCGGAGGATCTCTGGCCGACGCTTGAGAAGATTGCCGCCATCGGATACAAGGCCACGGAAAATGCATGGTCCTACTGCAACACACCGGGTGCTTCCTTCGAGGATAACCTTAAGCATCTCAAGGACATCGGTCTTGAGCCGGTCGATGTCGCAGCCTTCAACGGTGAAGACCTGAAGACAAGAGGCGCTCATGCCATCATCGAGAATGCCCACAAGCTCGGTGTAGACAAGGCAACGATGTTCCACGGTGCTGCGTATTATGCAAAGGGCGGCAAGGTTGTCACCTACGATGAAGTCATGGAAGAGATTGAAATGCTGCAGAATGTTGCGGCAGAGTGCAAGAAGGAAGGCGTCAAGTTTGCTTACCACAACCATGACCATGAATTCACCACATACTTCAACGGCATGACCGTGTTCGATATGCTGCTGGCATATGCTCCGGATCTGTGGCTTGAACTGGATGTCGGCTGGGTTACCTATGCCGGATACGATCCCGTCAAACTGCTTGACCGTGTAAAGGACAGAGTTGCCCTGATGCACTTTAAGGACTATCTGCCGGACAGTCCTGTTAAACACACTGTGCCGATGCTTGACCGTACACTGACCAAGACATATGACATGCCGAACTTCTGCTCACTCGGAAGCGGCGTTCTGAAGGTTCATGACTGCCTGAAGAAATGCGCTGAGATCGGCATTGATGTCATCAATGTGGAACAGGACTTCAACCATGTTCTGGATCCGCTGGAAATCCTTCAGGTTGACTATCTCGTCATGAAGGAATCCGGACTTGTAGAATAAAAACAACCGGCCGGGCAGTGCTTTGCATTACCCGGCATTTTTCTGCATAATAGAGCCGTAAAGGAGCCCTCATCATGGCAGAAAATATATATACCAAGCGTGTTACGGTCAAGGAAATCGCGAAGTTCTTTGAACTCGAGCAGATTACCGGCAACGAAGAATCCCTCAAGAGATGGGTTGTTGTTCCGGATGTCAACCGTCCCGGCTTTGAGCTGGCCGGATACTTCCGCTTTACGGAACCAAGACGTATCGTTTTGATCGGCAAAAAGGAAATAGAATATATCTCACATCTGAGCGAACAGGAACAGCGGGAACGTTACCCGAAGATCACGGACGGACTTACCCCGATGATCATTCTCACCCGCGGCAATCCCTGCCCGCCGATTCTGCAGGAAGTGGCGGAAGCACAGGACTTTCCGATCTTCAGAACCAACCAGAACACATCCCGGTTTACGGTCGATCTGATCTCATACCTGGATGAAAAGCTGGCACCGGAGGATACGCTGTCCGGTGTTGAAATGGTTGTATACGGTGTCGGTGTGCTGATCAAGGGAGAAAGCGGCATCGGTAAATCCGAGACTGCTCTGGACCTGATCAGAGCCGGACATGTTCTTGTTGCGGATGACCGTGTCGATGTACAGCGTATCCACAACCATATTCACGGACATGCGCCGAAAATCCTCACCGGTATGCTGGAGCTCAGAGGCATCGGTATCGTTGATGTCAGAAGAATGTTCGGAGGAAGCTGCTGGAAACCAAGAAACCGCATTGAAATGGTCATTGAACTGGTGCCGTTTGACGCCGACTTTGTCTATGACCGGATCGGTGACGTCAATACACAGTTTGCGGAAATCCTCGGTGTGAAGATTCCGCTGGTCAAACTGCCGGTATCCCCGGGACGCTCCATCCAGGCACTGATTGAATCAGCCGTCACCAACCATATTCTGAAGGAGCAGGGTTTCAACAGTGCTGAAGTGTTCAAGACTGCCCTGACCGAATTCATCGAAAGAGCCAACAGAGAAGAAGAGGAAGAAGAATGAATATAAAGGCTGTGCTGTTTGATTTCGACGGGACGTTCATGGACACGGAACCCGCTATCTTCGCAGCCTATTCACATCTGTTCCGCACATACCGCACCATCGAGGAATTCACACCGGAGAAGAAAGTATCCGTGCTCGGACCGTCACTGGAAGTGATGATCGGCAAATACTTTCCGGATCATGATACGGCAAAGCTTGTGGATGAATACCGGGTATACCAGCGCACATTTGCCATGGATACGATCGTACCGATGGAACATGCGGAGACCCTTGCCGCATGGCTGCGGGCAAACGGATACAAGACCGGCTTTGTTTCTTCAAGACGTCATGATTCCATGATGCCGATCCTGGAAAAACTGCAGATGCAGGATTACTTTGACGTGATTGTCGGGCGTGAGGATATCACCCATGAGAAACCGCATCCGGAAGGCATTCAGCGGGCCATGGAACTGCTCGGCACAAAGGACGTGATGTATGTCGGCGACAGCCCCTCGGATATACTGGCGGGTAAGAATGCCGGTGTCATAACAGCTGCGTATATAACCAATGAAGGCAAGCGGGCGGCAGTGCTCGAAACAGAACCGGATATTGTTCTGGATGATCTGCTGCAGCTGAAGGAATATCTGCTTAAACAATAACAACAGGAGGAACTGACTATGAAAATCGGAATCGGAACATACTCATTCGGAGGTCTGGAAAGCTATCTCGGTCTGGGACCGACTCTGCTGGAAAAGTTTCAGAAGATCAAAGCGCTCGGTTATGACACCGTAGAGCTTCTGCCGGCGGATCTTGACAATGACATTGAGGATATCAAGGCATGGCTCAAGGAGACCGGGCTGGAAGTGACATCCATCCATGCGGAACCGAGTGAAGAGATCGTAAAGAAGATGGCTGCGCTTGGTGCGAAAGCCGTAATCTGGGCAGGCACACCGTTCAACAGCAAAGCCGAGGCAATCGAAGTTGCACAGCTGCTGGATTCCATGGCGGAAATGGCAGAGCCGTACGGCATCAAGATCGGTTATCATAACCACAATCGGGAATTCTTCTTCGATGAAGGCAAGACGCTGATGGAGCATCTCCTCGACAACAGTTCGAAGTGCTATCTGCAGCTGGACTGCGGCTGGGCACAGTTCGGCGGTATGTATCCCCCGAACTTCATCCGCAAGTACAGGAACCGTGTCATTGCCATCCACGTGAAGGAAAACGACAGGGTTGTAGGTCCGGGTGAAAGACCGGCTTCCCGTCATGACAGCACTCCGCGCAAGAGTCCCTTCGGCAATGTGAAGGAGCTTTCGCTGGAAGAAAGAAAAGCAATACTTGAGAAGATGCAGACACGCTCACGCAACGAGCGGTTTGCGCCGCAGTGCCGGATCGGTGCACCTGAGAGCAACATTGACTGGAAGGAAATCCGCAAAGCACTGAATGAACAGGATTTTGAAGCATTCTGGGTTGTTGAGCGTGAAGGCTTCTACGATGAGCATGATGTATGTCTGGCGGATGACTGCCGCTGGCTGCACGAAAATATCGAATGAGGAAGGCAGGGAAAACTCCCTGCTTTCTTTGTCCTGCGCCTGTTTCTGCAGAGGGGGAACCATGGTAAAATGATTGGTATAGCGGTAGGTAAAAGACTATGGATGAGAATAAACAGGTAGTGCTGGTCTCCGGTATGAGCGGAGCAGGAAAAAGCACGGTTACACGTATTCTGGAAGATATGGGCTATCACTGCATTGATAATTATCCGGTGCAGCTGATCAGTCTGTTTGTGGATATGATTGAAGCCTCCAGCGATCCCCGCTACAGCTATATTGCTCTGGCAACCTCGGCACAGGATTTCCCGGAATTCCTGCGTTCCCTGAAAGGGGAAGGCATCACGGTGAGAGTCCTGTTCCTGGACTGCAGTGATTCCGCACTGCTGACCCGGTACAAGAGCACGCGGCGTATTCACCCGCTGCTGCTGAGCAATACGACCAATACGCTTGAGGAAGCAATCGCCGTGGAACGGCAGATGTTCCAGCGGTATATGCAGGACAGCTTCATTACCATTGACACATCATTTATCACGGAAAAGGAACTGCGGGAGAGAATCGGCAAATACTTCGGCAAACGGAAAGTGCCTTCCTTCTCGATTTCGTTTATTTCCTTCGGCTACAAGTACGGTGTGCCCATGGATGCTGATCTGATGATCGATGTGCGTTTCCTGCCCAATCCGTACTGGGAGATTGAACTGAGACCATATACCGGCAATGACAAGGCTGTCTATGACTATGTCATGGACAAACCGGAAACTAAGGAATTCATTAAGCGTCTGGAATCCTTCTGCGATTATGCCTTTGAACAGTATGCGAAGGAAGGCAAGAACCACTTCACGGTCGCCATCGGCTGCACGGGCGGACAGCACCGTTCGGTATCAATCACCAGATATCTTTACGAACATTACAGTGAAATATACAAGTGCTATATGGAACACAGGGACATCAAGGTGGAAGAGTATGACTAAAAAGGTTGTTGTAATCGGAGGCGGACACGGACAGTCACTGATCTGCCGTGCCATCAAGTACATTCCCGATCTTGAAATCAGCGCAATTGTGACCGTAGCGGATGACGGCGGAAGCACCGGCCGTCTGCGGCGTCAGTTTCATATTCCTGCCATGGGTGATATCCGCAATGTGCTTGTTTCCCTGGCCGGCAACGAAAGCGTCATGAGCGAACTGATGAACTACCGCTTTGAGGATCCCGACGGAACCGAGGATGATATTCACGGCCATAACCTCGGCAATCTGATCCTGACGGCACTGACGCAGAAAACCGGCAGTTTCCTGGAAGCAATCCAGACCGCCGGTGAATTCCTGAATGTGCGCGGTAAGATTATACCTGCGTCCACCCAGGTCATTACATTGTTTGCACGCATGGAGGACGGCGTTATCGTCAAGGGTGAAGCCAATATCCCGACGGTATCCAACCATATCCGTTATGTGTTCTATGACCGCCAGGTTGAGGCAGATCCCGATGCCGTGGCAGCCATTATGGATGCGGATCTGATCCTCTACGGTATCGGTTCCGTATATACAAGCATCCTGCCGAATGTGATCATCCCCGAAATCAGGGAAGCACTGACCAAGACAAAGGCCCGCAAGGTCTATATCTGCAATGCCATGACCCAGCCCGGTGAAACCGACGGATATTCCGTGGAGGATCATGTAAGAGCGCTGGAGAGTCACGGTGCCGATGTGGATGCGGTTATTGTGGCGGATGATGAAATGCCGGAAGCCAATGTAGCGCGCTATGCAAAGGAAGGCAGCACACCGGTGAAGGTACAGGAAACAAAGCATGATTATACGGTGATCCGCAGAGAACTGCTGACCTTTGAAAACGGTCTGATCCGCCATGATGCGGACAAGGTGCGTGCGGCGACCGAGGAGCTGCTGAAAGAGGTCGGTTGATTATGTCATTTACGTTCGATGTCAAACAGGAAATCTCACTGAATACGCCGGAAAACGATGAAGCGAGAGCAGAGCTTTCGGCTCTGATCCAGATGACATCATCACTTTCAATATCAAGCAGGGGTATGGCGCTTGTGTGCACCACGGAAAATGCCGCGGTCTCCAGAGCTATCTACCGTCTGTGCAGGCAGATGTATCAGGTGGAGATCACACCGTCTGTCAAAAGGCGCATGAACCTCAAGAAGAACCTGATCTACATTCTGCGTCTGGAAGGCAATGTCAGAGGTATTCTTGAAGATCTGGGATTGTACTCTTCACGCGGTCTGCTGGACAGACCACTGCAGCGGATTGTGGCAAAGGACGGCTGTGCGAGAATGTATCTTGCCGGTGCGTTCATGGCGGACGGCAGTGTCAATTCACCGCAGACCACCAATTACCACATGGAGATCAAAGCTTCGAATGATGCCCATGCGGAGTTCCTGATCGATCTTCTGGACCGGTTCCATATCGGCGCTAAGAAGACCGAACGCAGGGGACATGTGATCGTCTACGTGAAGGCGGCGGAAAAGATAGCGGATTTCCTGCGCTGCATCGGTGCCAGTGAATGTCTGCTGCAGTTTGAGGATACCCGTATATCCCGTGACTTTACTTCCAATATGACGCGGCTGAACAATGTGGATGTGGCCAATGTGGTCAAAAGCATGGAAGCGGCAGCCAGACAGCTTCAAGATATTCAGATTCTGGAAGAAAATGATATGATACGGACACTGGATGAAAAGCTGCTGGATGTTGTGGAGCTGCGCAAAGCCAATCCGGAAGGTTCGCTGAATGAGCTGGCGGCGGAATACAGATCAAAGACCGGCATTGTTGTATCCAAGTCAGGACTGAAGCATCGTTTTGTGAAGCTTCATGAACTGGCGGAAAAAGCAGGAGAAAAAGCATGAATAAGTTATCAAAGGAAGAAATAAAGAGTCTTGTTATCGTGGCGGTGGTGCTGCTGGTGATTCTGAGTCTTGTGGCAACGGTTGTCCGGTTTCTGTGGCCGGTGCTGTTAATAGCGGCAATTTACTTCGGGTGGAAATACTGGAAGGCCAAAAAGGAAGGCAGAGTCTTTACCATCACGAACTCTTTTTCTGCGGAGGATCTCGGAAATCAGCTGTTCCGGGAACAGGTGAAACGCAAAAAGGAATCCGGTGATATCATAGATGCGGAATTCACCGAACATAAAACCGGGAACGAGAGGGAAATGAAATGATCGAGACAGGCAATTCCGAACTGAATACGGCTGTCAGAAACACCTGGAGAAAAGGTCTTCCGGAGACAGATCCGCGCTTTATAGAATACTTTTTCCGCAACATATACAAGCCTGAATACGGTTATGCGGATACGGAGGACGGCAAGGCTGTCGCGGCTGTGTGCAGGGTTCCGCATGTGCTGATGTTCAACGGCAGGGCACTGAAAGTCAGTACGCTGATCGGAGCTTCGCAGCTGCCGGAAAGACGCCGTGAGAACCGCATTGAAAAGCTGATGGACACGGTGCTGGATGCCTGTGAGCATACCGAGCTGATCACCCTAGCGCCATACAGTCCTGATATGGAAAAGTACGGGTTCACACCGGTCTTCCGCAAGACCGAATATGTGCTGACCCGGGAGGATATCAAGCGCATTACGAACTTCGGATGTGCCTATGATCCTTCCCCGCTGGATATGCTGAAGGTCTATGCATCCTATATTCACCGCTTCAACGGTTTCTATGCCAGGGAAGGCGCCGACTTCATCCAGCTGAAGAAGAAAGTTGCCGCAAAAGGCGGCAAGGTTGTGGCATACTACAATGCCAAGAACCAGATCCAGGGATATGCGACCATCCTGCTGCAGGGCAACGAAGCTGCCATTGATGAATGTGTCTATCTGAATTCCATGGCGCTTGCCAAGCTGTGCAATGCTGCTCTGCAGGAAAGAATCACCGTGCGCCTGCGTGTTTCAGAGGCAGAGGATCTGAGCAGACTCTTCCCGAATGCGCCGGTCACCACATTCCCGGTCATGATGGCAAGGCTGAATGATTCCGAACTGTTCTCACGTCTGCTGAATGCACGGGCCGCTGATGCGGAAGGTGCGTTTGCGCTCAGTGAGAAACCGGTCAATCTGAATGAGGAATTCTGACAGAGGTCCTGCGGGACTTCTGTTTTCATATACATGCATGTAGAATATGCTTGACAGTAATCATCTGCAGGAGGCATACCGATGAACATACAGATCCCTTACGGAAGAGAAAAACTGGAAGCCGTGCTTCCCGATAATCGTGTGCGTACCGTGCTGCGCGGAACCCTTGATTCCGTTCAGCCGGACAGAAGTGAAAGTGAACTGGTCAGAGCATCACTGGAGAATCCCATTGGTTCAAAGAGACTCTGTGAACTGGCGGCCGGAAAGCAGAAGTTCGTCATTCTGTGCAGCGACCATACAAGACCGGTTCCCAGCCGGATCATCATTCCTTTGATGCTGGAGGAAATACGCAGAGGAAATCCGGCAGCGGATATAACGCTGCTGATTGCCACCGGCTGCCACCGCGGTACAACCGCCGAAGAGCTGAAGGACAAGTTCGGCGAAGAAGTATACGAACATGAACGTATCTGTGTACATGACTGCGAGGATACGGATAACCTGATTGATCTCGGTGTTCTTCCCTCGGGCGGAAAACTGCTGATCAACAGACTGGCAGCTGAGGCGGATCTGCTGGTCAGTGAAGGCTTTGTGGAACCGCATTTCTTTGCCGGTTTCTCGGGCGGACGCAAGAGTGTGCTGCCGGGCATTGCCGCCAAGGAAACCGTGTACTGGAACCACAATGCGGATTTCATCCATGATGCCAACAGCCGGGCCGGTGTGCTTGAAGGCAATCCGATTCACAGGGATATGCTGTGGGCAGCGCAGCAGGCAAAACTGGTCTTTATCTGCAATGTCATCATCAACGCGGAACACAAAGTGATTGCCTCGTTTGCGGGTGATCTGCAGAAGGCACATGAACAGGCAGCCGCGTATCTTGCGACGCTGTGCGAAGTATCCGCAGACAAAACGGATATCGTGATCACCACAAACAACGGTTATCCGCTGGATCAGAACCTGTACCAGACCGTCAAAGGCATGTGCACTGCTGAAGCAGTATGCAGGGAAGGCGGTGTCATCATTATGGCCGGAGCCTGTGAAGACGGCATCGGCGGTGACGGTTTCTTCAGAACCTTCGATGTGCCGGAGACAGCAGCTGAGATTCTTGCACAGATTGAACGCACGGAAAAGAAAGACACCGTATGTGATCAGTGGCAGAGTCAGATCTTTGCCCGCATTCTGGCAAAGCATACCGTTATCATGATCAGCTCTCTGCCGGATGATACGATCCGCAGGATGAAGATGATTCCCGCACACTCCATTGAAGAGGCAATGGTCAAAGCTGATGATGTGCTCGGATGCGAAGGCTCCGTAACGGTCATACCGGAAGGCATCTCTGTATACGCAAAATAACAAAGAGGGACAGACTGCATGTTCTGCAGTTCGTCCCTTTGTTTGTATTTACTGTGCTTCCAGCAGTTTCTGGTTGATCCTTGACTGCACTTCGATGTAATACAGATGATCGGCATCCGTCAGCGTGCTGTCTTCAATGGCATCGAGCTTTGCGGCGGTATCCGCATACCGGCTCAGGAAAGAGAGATATTCATTCAGCATTCCCACGGGCTGTCCGCTGTCGTTGTATTTCTTCATGAAGGCAATATACTCATCGAAGAATGCTTCATAGCTGTCCATCGCTGCCTTGAACTCCGGGGTTACACCGCCTGTGTCTGCCGGTTCTGTTTTCGCCTCCAGTGTCGGTTCGGGAGTGGGCTCCGGAGTGGGAACAGGGGTCGGTTCCGGCGTCGGTGCGGGCTCGGGTTTTGGCGTCGGGGTTGTGTCATGTACCTGCCAGGGAATCAGGATCAGCAGATGTTCCTTGTCACCGGTGCCCTGGTATCTGAGGTCGGCACTGATCATCAGAGACGTGGACTTCATGAACCTGTCCAGGGAATACTTTGTTCCGCTCAGCCGCCAGCTGAGTTCCGCTTTCTGCCCTTTCTGCAGACCCAGCAGCTCTTCAATCTGCTTGCCTGCGCGCATGCCTTCCGCGTCAAATTCATCCGCGTACTGGTAGAGATCATTGATATCCAGAACACTGCCGTCCGCCCGGGTGAACTCATTCATGTCATAGCCGTTCTGTGCAAAGACGGCGTTCAGTTCTTCCAACGGGGACTGCTTGACGTTCAGGGTGAGATTCAGCTCGGCTTCTTCTTCGGAGAGTCTGCCAATCGTTGCTTTCTCCACCGTGAAGTTGTCCTTCAGCCAGTCACCGAAGTATACTTCATCAGCGCGTATGGCAATCTGCCTCGGACCGAAGACCTGCACGGCTTTGTCCCGCACTTTGAGATACCCGGCATAGCAGCCCGACCAGAGAATCAGCGTCAGGATAATCTTAAGAAATCTGCTTTTCGGGAAAGATGATCTCCACAGGGCAATCGTGGCCATCAGCGGGAACAGCAGGATCCAGAGAACGCTCAGAATAATGGTCTTTATTTTCTTTTTCTTCGCTTCTTCGGCACTGATCTGTACGGATTCACGCTGCGCATCCTGTCTTCCTTTTTCAAACTCATAGCCGGTGTTCCGAGGATTGTCGAGCTGCAGTTTCCGCACTTCATCATCAATCAGAAACTGGGTATGGCAGTACGGACATACGGCTGTTGTTCTGGCTGTATCCACCTGCAGGGATGCGCCGCACCCCGGGCATTTGAGACTGATCAGCTTCATGACTTCATTCCTCCTTGGCCTGCAGAAGAGTTCTGGCTTTGCCCATTTGGATACGGATGGTTTCCGCTTCCCGTTCCATTCTGGACAAAGCTTCTCGGATGACGGTTTCTTCGGTATCGCTGTTCTCGAGGATCCGCCGGATTTCCTCCAGCGTCAGACCTGCTTCCTGGTATTTCTTAATGAGCAGAAGACGCTTTACGGCAGCGTCGCTGTACAGTTTGCTTTTCTGCTTGCCGATCCGCCGTGAAGGGGAAAGGATTCCGATCTTGTCGTAGTAATAAAGTGTTTTCCGGCTGACTCCGGTCAGTGCGCACATCTCTTTCACTGTCTTCATAGGCGGTATGGTTGATTCCACTGTAATTCCGTTCCCCAAGGGAACGGTCAACCACAAATTGGTGCCTTCTCTGTGCATTATTTCTTCCTCCTGTACGGAAGACAGAACATGCTGTCTTCTGCAGAAGGGCGTGTATTTTACGCGTCTTGTGAAAGAACGATGAAGAGCTTCGGAGAATTATGAAAAACAGCGGAAAAACGACAGGTTATCCAACTTTTCACAATTGACTAAGGCATTAGTTGCGATATAATTTTAGATGCAACAAAAGGAGGAAATTACTATCATGGCAGATGTAAAAGTTGCAATTAACGGTTTTGGCAGAATCGGACGTCTTGCTTTCAGACAGATGTTTGGTGCTGAAGGTTATGATGTTGTCGCTATCAACGATCTTACAGATCCGAAGATGCTTGCCAACCTGCTGAAGTATGACTCTGCACAGGGCAAATATGCAGGCCACACAGTAACAGCCGGTGAAGATTCCATTACAGTCGATGGAGAAGAAATCAAGATTTACAAGGAACCGGACGCAAACAACCTTCCTTGGGGTGAACTGGGTGTAGACGTAGTTCTGGAATGCACAGGTTTCTACACAAAGAAAGAAAAGGCACAGGCTCACATCAATGCCGGTGCTAAGAAAGTTGTTATTTCCGCTCCTGCAGGAAATGACCTGCCGACCATCGTCTTCAGCGTTAACGAAGGCACACTGACACCGGAAGACAAGATCATCTCCGCTGCGAGCTGCACAACGAACTGCCTCGCTCCGATGGCTGATACTCTGAACAAGTATGCTCCGATCAAGTCCGGTATCATGACAACTGTTCATGCATACACAGGCGACCAGATGATTCTCGACGGACCGCACAGAAAAGGCGATCTGAGAAGAGCAAGAGCTGGTGCTGCCAACATCGTTCCGAACAGCACAGGTGCTGCTAAGGCAATCGGTCTCGTTATTCCTGAACTCAACGGCAAGCTCATCGGTTCCGCTCAGCGTGTTCCGGTAGTTACAGGTTCCACAACAATCCTGGTTGCTGTTGTTGAAGGCAAAGACGTTACTGTTGAAGGCATCAACGCTGCTATGAAGGCTGCTGAAAGTGACAGCTTCGGATACAATGAAGACCCGATCGTTTCTTCCGACGTTATCGGTGAAACACACGGCTCCATCTTCGATGCTACACAGACAATGGTTACAAAGATTGACGACAACACATATCAGGTACAGGTTGTTTCCTGGTATGACAATGAGAACAGCTACACTTCTCAGATGGTTCGTACAATCAAGTACTTCGCTCAGATCTAAAAGCGGTACTGACCTTGTATTTAAAAGACACGGAGGTTCTTCGGAATCCCCGTGTTTTTTGCGTATATAAGAAAAACCCGGATATCCGGGTCTTTATGATCAGCCTTTGGAAAGCTCAATGTCTATTTCGTCTGTTTTCTCGAACACAAGTTCCTGGTTTGGTCCGCTGATAGTCAGCCTGTCACCGTCGGCTTTCAATTCCATTGTATTGGAGGAATCCGAGGTCATGGATACGGTCATAGTGGCAGGATCAAACACAGCATCCAGGATGCACTCAGGCTGTGCACCGGTCTGGACCAGCCATATCATGAGACGGTTATCTTCAGTGATTTCGACAAACTCATAGAAGCTTCTGTCACTCCACGCTTTCTCCAGATTCTCTGTGTAATCCGTCGTGCCCTGCTTCATGGAGATACAGCGGTATCTTCCGGTATAGGCGGTGATGGGATCGGCGGAAGGCTCCGGTTCGGGGGTTGGTTCCGGTGTGGGAGCCGGCGTGGGTTCGGGTGTAGCTTCTGCCGGAGCAGTTGTTTCGGCTGCCGGAGCAGGTGTATTGGCGGAGGCAGTTTCCTCCTTTTTGGTACATGCGGTCAAGGTTACGCACAGAAGTGCGGTTAAAGCAAAGGTAAGTGTTTTTTTCATGCAGGAACCTCTTGTATAAGCAGAATTATAGCGTGTTTGACTGCTGATTTCATCCCGATGCAGGAAAACGTATAATGGTTGGTGCGGAGGCTGTGTTATGGAACAGATCGGATTGTTTGAAGAAGAGAGTGCAGAGAGTATCTATGAACCGCTTGCCTCAAGGATGAGACCGCGGGATCTTTCGGAATTCTGCGGACAGCGGCATTTACTCGGCGAAGGGAAACTGCTGCGGAGACTGATCGAGAACGACCATGTATCCTCTATGATTTTCTGGGGGCCTCCCGGCGTGGGCAAGACAACCCTTGCACGTATTATTGCGGAGAAGACCAATGCCCGCTTCATCAATTTCTCGGCGGTGACATCCGGGGTTGCGGAGCTGCGCAAAGTGATGGCACAGGCAGAGGAAGCGAGAAAGAGCGGCCTCAGGACAATTCTCTTTGTGGATGAGATACACCGCTTCAACAAAGCACAGCAGGATGCGTTTCTTCCGTATGTGGAGAAAGGCTCGGTGATTCTGATCGGTGCTACAACCGAGAATCCGTCCTTTGAAGTAAACAGTGCATTGCTTTCGAGGTGCCGGGTGTTTGTTCTGCATCCCCTGGCCCAGGAAGAGCTGGAAGCACTTCTTGAACATGCCCTGCATGATCCGCGCGGATACGGTGATATCCGGGTGGAGATGCCGGAAGGGATGATTGCCAAGATTGCGGATTTCTCAGCAGGTGACGGACGCACGGCTCTCAATACACTGGAAACGGTGCTGATGAACAGCGAGAGTGAAGAAGGTGTGATCCGGGTCAGTGAGAATGCTCTGCGTGACTGCATCACTCGCAAATCCATGATGTATGACAAGGGCGGAGAAGAGCACAACCAGGTGATTTCGGCATTCCATGAAAGCATGCGCAACAGCGATCCCGATGCGGCGTTGTTCTGGCTGGCGAGAATGCTGGATGCCGGTGAAGATCCTATATGGCTGGCAAGACGGATTACACATGCGGCGGCAGAAGATGTCGGTCTGGCGGATCCCAATGCCCTGAATGTGGCGGTCAACTGCTTTGAGGCAGTCAGACTCATCGGTATGCCCGAGTGTGCCGTGCATCTTGCTGAAGCAGCTGTCTATGTATCCCTGGCACCCAAGTCGAATTCCGTATACATGGCCTATGAAGCAGCGAGAAGGGATGCGGCCGTGCATGACACCGACCCGATTCCGGATGCCGTCAAAGCAGCGTATACAAAGCTGCAGAAGGAACTGGGTTACGGTAAGAATTACCAGTATCCGCATGATGCTCCGCAGAAGATCACCAACATGCAGTGCATGCCGGATGCTCTGGTCGGAAAGCACTATTACCATCCTACGGAGGAAGGCAAAGAGATTTCCTGCAAGCGCAGATATGAATGGATTCTGAACTGGCACCGTGAACATGATGGGGATCCCGAAAGACCGTCAAAATTTCCGATGCCGTTTCAGAAGCAGTAAGTTGGGTTTTAAGGATAAAACGGGTATAATTTCCACGTATGGCAGATTTTTGCAGAAAAGCAGCAGCGCTGATGATTGCCGTCATGATGACGGTGTTTTGTCTTCCCGTACATGCGGAGGATGATTTCAGCGATACTTCCTACTGGAATACACTGTGCACGAATACAAATACACTGAGCGAAGAACAGCAGGCATCCTGTACGGCATATATGTCGTATATGGCAGAAAGCAATGCGGCGCTGAAGGAACAGATTGCGGCCATTGATGCGCGCAAGGATGAAATCAATGCCAACATTGCCTCGTATGCGGAAAACATCGGCGACTATGACAGCCAGATCAGCGGACTGAACGGAATGATCGAGGATCTGAGCATGCAGATAAACGGTGCCGGTGCCAGGGTAGAGGATGTCCGCCTGCAGATCGAAGAAAACAAGAAGGCAATCACTGCCAAGGAAGATGAAATCGAAAACCTGAAGGATCTTGTCAGTGACCGTATTGAACGCCAGCAGGAAACCATGCGCACCAATGTGTTTGTGGATATTCTGATGGGGGCAGGATCACTGAGTGAATTTATCCGGATTGCGGAAGGTCTGAGTGAGATCTACAAGTCGGATGCAAGAGCCCTGCAGGATCTGAATGCGGCTGTTGATGAACTGACGGTCATGCGCACGGCCCTGGAGGAAACCGAGACGGAACTGACCGAAGCACAGCAGAACCTTGAAAACGGCAAAGCGCTTCTGGATGCCCGGCAGGCAGAACTGCTTGCTTCAAAATACGAAGCGGAAATGATCCGCACCAGTTATGAGGAACAGCTCGCCGACGCAGACAGTGAGCTCAACAAAGCCAAGGAAACCATTACCGGCAATGAAGAGAAGATCGGTGAAGTCAGCCAGAGTATTTCCGATTCCGTGGAAAACATGAAGACACCGGAACCGACCGCGACACCGCAGACAACCGCCGAACCTGAAAAAACAGCAGATGCCGCCGATCCGCAGCCTTCGGCAGCACCTGAGAATTCCCCTGAATCAACACCGGAAGCAGCCCCCGAACCAACACCTGAAGATGACGGCAATCCTTCGTCCGGTGACAGTTCCGGCAATCCGTTCTACGGAGGCTGGTCAAACTGCACATGGGGAGCCTGGCAGCTTGTGCATGATACACTCGGTATCTCGCTGCCTGACCTGGGATATTCCACAGACTGGCTTGCCAATGCCCAGGCTCTGGGATATGCGACAGGTTCCGAACCGGCCGTGAATGCCGTTGCGGTTTATATCAATCACGTTGCTTTCGTGGCAGCCGTGGACGGAGACCAGGTCTATATCAAGGAAGGCAACTATCTCGGCAGTTATGCGGAACGCTGGGTTCCCAAGACCGAACTTCCGTATACCGGACAGACGTGTCTCGGTTATATCTATCTGCCTTAAGACAAACAAGACGCGGATATCCGCGTCTTTTATATCGGAATGATACTTCCTGTAATAATCGTAATACGGGGCAAAGCAAAACGAATGCATACTTAATCTTCTGAAGTTCATGATAAGGGTACTTTAACAGCAGTGGAATAGTGTGCTAGAATGTCAGAAAACTACGAGGTGTTTTGTGAACAGATATTTTCAGCAAATAATAAGCAACCTGCGATCAATGTGCCAACGGCGGACTTTCGGACCCAGTGAGTCGGAGATTCCCGGATCCACTTAGTCGGTGAATCGGATCCACCTAAATAAGTAAAAGATCTGGCTCCCCATCAGATGATGAGGAGCCGGCTTCGTTATTGACTGTTCTTTTGCCGCTGTAATTCTGTCGGAATATCGATTTCTCGCATCGAGTTCCCTTTGATTTCAAAAGTATAGGACTTTGCGAATAAGCGATTTATGATTCCGTCTGCCAGACTGGGTGATACTGTACTCAGCCGGGTATACATCTCTGCCGGCATAAGCTGTGAACAGATAATAAATGAGCGTGGTTTATTCTTCCGCGTTTTACTGTTGACCAGCCGATAGAGATACTCGACATCCCGCTGTTCTGCAGTCGTAAGCAGAAAATCATCGATGATGATCAGATTCGTGTTCGCCAGTTTGTTCAGGAACTTTACATACTTTCCCTTTTCATCTGCTTCCCGAAACGAATATAGAAGATCGACCATCGTGTAGTAACGGACTGTATACTGGCTTTCACACGCATTGTTTCCGAATGCACACGCAAAGAATGTTTTGCCGCAGCCGGTCGCAGAAGACATCAGTACATTCAGGCTGCGGGAAATATAGTCATTTGTCCGAAGTTTATCGATCATCGCTATGTTGATATGACGGTCCGGGATATACAGCACATCATCAAGATCTGCCATCGGCCAATACAGCCGGGCGGCTTTCTTGTATCGTGCAGTAGTACTGTCGTCTGAAGATATCTCCTGAAGACTCGTTAATTGATCCAGAATATCGATTGCCGGTTCAGAGTATAGCTCTCCGCTCTCATCTAATCGAATGAGTTCATCCGCCATCGTATTCATGCGGAAGTTGTGCAGGCGATTTGTTACCGCAGTCAACTTTGCTGTGTCAGTCCTTCTTGCGCGCATAATACTCCGCTCCCCGGACATGTGACTGTTCCGTATGACTATCTGTTTGTTTGGGCTGTGGGTTGGGCACAGTCAGTTCTTTTATATCTTGTCCGTTGTAGAGAATCGCTTTAATATTCCTGTAGATGGGGCGTTTATAATGTCTCAGTGCTAACTGACAGGCCTGTTCTACTCTGGGGCGAGTGTATTGGTCTGCCAGTTTTAATATGGAGCGGGCGCCGTTGTAGTACTTCTGTTCTGCACCTCCGCCGCTGAATAACCGATCGATGACTTCATAGGTGTATGGACCATATTCTCTTGCCCACCGCCGGAAGCGGTCGCTGTTCCAGTCTCCATAACTTGAACTGTAGGGCGGAAAGTGATTGTTATCCGTCTGATAGACACCGATCTTTCCAATAACGATTTTGTGAGTGCACAGGTGCTCTGTAGCACTCCATACTTCAAGACGGTCATTGTAAATTCGTAAGGTTACACGCTCTCCAATGTGCTGGTATGGAACGGAATAGTAATTTTTTCCGTAACTGATACAGCAGTTGTTTTGAACCATTGCCGTTTTCTTGATGAAGTATTCATAAGGAATCGAAGGTAGCGGATTCATCTCGGCCAACTCATACTGTTGATATGCCGTCAACCTGCTTCCTTCCTTTCTCTGGAAAGGCCTGGCATTAAAACGATCGAGTTCGCGGCGAACCTCCATGTTATACTCCTCGATTGAGAAGCACTGTACATTCCGAAGGCGGGCAAGGATATGTGTTTCCAGTTTGCCCACAAGGTTCTCTACAGTCGGCTTATCATCTGGTTTACGGACCCTTGCGGGTGTGATCACCATACCATAGTGATTCGCGAAGGCTTCATAATCTGACTGTAATACTGTATCGCCGGTAATTGGATGCTTGATAATTCCGGTTTTCAGATTGTCACAGACAAGTGCACGTGTCGTGCCTCCGAAATATTCAAACATATGGACATGAGCTGCGATCCAGTTAGGGAGTTTCATATCTGAAAACACTTCCGCGTATCCGTAGCCGCTGAACGGCAATACTCCGACGAACAGCCAGCCGGTTATGACTTCACCGGTATCCGGATCCGTCCATCGTGCCGGGTCACCTGTCCAATCGACTTCGGCTTCTTCTGCCGGTTTATGCCGGATAATCTCGGAAAAAGATTTCTTGCGCAGCGCTTTCTCAAAATAGAACTTGAACTGTGTCGGCTGGTAATAAACAAGGCCTGCCCGTTTACATTCCTCTACGTATTCGTCATAAAGTAATGTCTTCGTAACACCAGGCTTAAGAAGTTCCGTACATAACTGTTCATAGTCCGGCATGTGGTAGATTGTTTCATGGGTTTGGGGCGACTCAACGTAGTCTCTACGCCGAAATACCGTTTGAATTGTCTTCGAATCCATTAACAGTAAATCATCATAGTTCCATCCGTTTTCATCCATTACATCCATGACTGTCGAAACCAGATTCTTGGAGACATGCATTGTTTCTGCCAGCAGGTTGCGGGAGTAGCTGCCTGTCTCCAGGTAGCGTGCAATTTGCAAAATTCTTGAACGTTTGTCTTCCATTTTCGTTCACCTCCATTTCAAGTACGAAAAAACTGCACGAATGTTTTCTCGTACAGTTCAATCATAATATGTGAAAATGAGGTATACCGATTACTGGATCCGACATCCCGTTTTGGTGGATCCGTTTTTTCCGACTATGTGGCTCCGCCGCGCCGGCATTTGCAGGATATACAGTAAAGCTCAATTTATAATGTTTGTGGTTACTGTATACATGTAATTTTTGGAATTTATTATGAGTTTTGTGTCACTTTCTTTTATTGCTTATATATCAGTAGTGATTCTTCTGTATTTTATTGTTCCTAAAAGAATACAGTGGGTTGTATTGCTGGTATCCAGTTATGTCTTCTTTTTTATTAACAGCAAATGGCTTGTATTTCTGCTGTTTTTTGAAACATTGATAACATTTTTAACCGGTATTGCATTGGAAAGAATCCGCCTGGGAAACGAGCAGAAAATAATCAGTCTAAAAGAAGCACTTTCAAAAGAAGAGAAGAAGAAAATACAATCCAAAGGCAAAAAGGACCAGAAGAAGGTTCTTGCTGCCGGAATAATCCTGATTTTGGGTATTCTTGTGTGTCTGAAATATCATGGATTCTTTATGCGGCCTGTTAATGGTCTTGCGATGCATATGGGATTGAGTATACCGCAGTTTAAACTGCTTGTCCCAATCGGTATTTCTTTCTATTCCCTGCAAGCAATATCTTATATGGTTGATGTGTTCAGAAACAGAATTAAAGCAGATCGAAGTCTGTTACGCTTCATGCTGTTTATGTCATATTTTCCTCAGATTGTTCAAGGCCCGATACCGCGATACAAGCAGCTGGCTGGACAATTATATGAATCACATAATTTTGATTACGAACGGGCATGTTTCGGGGCACAGCTGATACTCTGGGGTTTCATGAAAAAAATGATTCTGGCAGACCGGATTGCCATCCCAGTTTCGATGATATTTGACAATCCATTAAACTATAAAGGGCCAATGATTCTCTTGGCGGCAGTAGGGTATGGTTTCCAGGTGTATGCCGATTTTTCGGGTGGAATGGATATTGCTTCAGGGTTTTCACAGATAATCGGAATCGACCTTGAGCAGAATTTCAGGCAGCCGTATTTTTCCGAGTCTGTCGAGGAATTCTGGAGACGCTGGCATATTACACTGGGTGCTTTTATGCGGGAATATGTTTTTTATCCGCTGTCCTTGTCAAAAACTTTCACCAGGATAGGCAGATCGCTGAGAGGTATATTCGGCCCGGAAACCGGAAAGAAGATTCCACCATTGCTGGCAACCTTCATAGTTTATTTTCTGGTAGGTTTCTGGCATGGTGCGGACTGGAAGTATGTATGGTATGGAATATGGAACGGTGTATTCATCGCTTCCGGAATTCTTTTCAAAAATCAGTATGAATCAACTAAAATTAAACTGAAGATAAATGACCAGCTGTTTTCCTGGAAACTGTTCAGAATCTTAAGGACTTTTACGATTGTTTCTATTGGCAGAATCATATCCCGTGCTTCTGATACAGCTACAGCGGTGATTATGATCAAACAAATGATGAAAAACCTGTATTATTGGTCATATCTGACAAACGGTGCTTTGCTGAAACTGGGGCTGGATACTGTTGACTGGCTAATATTGCTGGTGTCTATTGTAATCTTGCTGTTGGTTGATTATGCACATGAAAAGGGTATTTCAGTGCGAAGATGGGTGTCACAGCAAGGAAATATATTCCGGACACTGGTATATGTAGGGGCAATGATTATTGTTGTATTGCTTGGCGTATACGGACCGGGATACAGCAGTGCTGCATTTATTTATCAACAGTTCTAGACTATTAATAAGTATTGATTTTGCTGTTTTCTTTCCGAAGAGGGAATATCCATTATAAAAATGCTGTAAAGTTGGAGGAGTACACATATGGAAAAGATTCTTGAGATTTTGGAAAACATCAGGCCGGATGTTGATTTTCAAAAGGAGACGAAACTGATTGATGATGGTGTCCTTGACTCTTTTGATATTATCTCTATTGTCAGTGAGTTCAATGATGCATTTGATATCGACATTTCAGTTGAGGAGCTTGAACCGGATAATTTCAATTCAGTAAGTGCAATGTATGAACTGATTCAGAAGTTACAGAATCGGTAATAAGCCAGTTCTCAATAGTTAATATGACGAAGAAAGTCTCTCGTATTTTTTGTGTTGGCTTAGTAGGTTTTTTTGTTCTCTGTTTCTTTACAGAATTGTTAACACCCACTTGGCCGTCATGGAATAATGACAATACAGTTAAAGGAATATATAAAGAACCAGAGAATCATTTGCAGGTTCTCTTTTTGGGGACCAGCCGGGTTATCACCGGAATCTCTCCTATAGAACTCTACGACCGTTATGGTATCTGCAGCTATAATCTGGCGACAGAGCAGCAGCCGCTTATTGCTTCATATTACTGGCTAAAAGAAGTGCACAGGCTGCACAAAGAATCATTGAACACTGTGGTTCTGGATGTATCTTTTCTGCTGAAAAAAGATTCCGTTTCGGAAAAATCAAAAGTCTTTGCAGAAAAAGCACTCACTCATATGAAACTGTCAAATGTGAAGATTGAAGCTTTAAAAGCATGTGAAGATCTTTACGATGATTTCAAGGCAATTGATTATCTTGTCCCTTTGCGCCGGTATCATTCCCGTTGGTATACTGTGACAGATTATGATTTTGATGGTTTGCTGAACAAGAATAACAGTTTTTATACAAGAGGGCAGAGCATTACATATACACTGTCTTTGGACAGTATTAAAGAAAGCACACGCAATGTTCCAAATTACAGTCTGACGGATTCATTGGATTATTCTCCCGAAGAATATGAAACAGAGTGGGATGAGGCCAACAGAAAGATATTGGACGAAATTGTCAATTTTTGTGATGCAAACGCTCTTAATCTTGTACTGATCAGGCTTCCCAAAACTACAGATGATCTGCAGCATGATGCAATTAATTATCTGGCAGAGCAATATAATGTGCCATTTATTGATTTCAATGATCCGGTTCTGCAGAAACAAGTGAATCTGTCATTCAGTTATGATTTTATGGATAACTCCCATCCGAATGTTTTCGGTGCTGAAAAAATAACTGATTATGTCGGAAAATACATTGTGGACCATTATTCTCTCAGTGACATACGCAATAATGAAGAATATAAGTATCTTCGTGAACAGCGGGAGCAGTTCAAAGTTGTCGAAGAAAATATGGAACTGCTGAGATGTACAACACTGGAGGAATATCTCAAGGTAATTGATCGTGATCGTTATACAGTATTTGTCTCTGTAAGGGATGAGGCTTCTGAAGGACTGTCTGAAGGGATGCGTGCTGCATTGGCGGATTACGGCTTTGTCCAATTCTCCGAAATTGACTATCGTGAAGGGTATGTCGGTATACGTGACAGAGGAAGGATACTTGTTGATGAGGTTTCGATAGATCCTGGATATGAGGTGTTCGCAGACGGTAAATGTGATGCTGATGGGCACTTTTTTCTGAATGGTGTTTATCAGGCATGCTCACAAAACGGTGAAAAAATAGAAGAACCCGAAGGATTTCTTTCATCAGGTATAAGTGCTTTTTCTGTCAAGAGCGGAGGTTTGTACGGTGGCTGTATCAGCTCAATCAGAATAGGAAACACAGAGTATTCGGATAATAAGCTGGGTATCAACTTTGTGGTTTATGATAACAAACTGGAGATGGTAATAGATCAGAGCACTTTTGATACCCATTCGGGTGCGGCAAGCAGAAGTGATTTGTCTCTGTCACGGGAATACCTTGTACGCACTGATGCTGCTGTGCTGGATGCATCTTTCTCTGTCGGGGAGTTAATAAAACGTGCTCTGGATAAAGATTATTCAGTTCTTGTTGTGGGCACATCTACAGATTCTGCAAACGGACTGAGTGAGATTGATTATAAAATGCTTGCAGAATCGGGTTTTGAGGGCAGTGAATTGCTCACAGCGCAGCCATATTTGGCAATCTTTGAAGATGGAAGATTATCTACTGAAATGACTGCTTCTCCGGATGAAAGCTTGATTATGCCAAACAAACACCCAGGATTCTTTACGTTTTGGATACGGAAAGATCCCGGGGAGAGTGCACGGATGGCAATAGGTGACAGTACTTACTCAGTCGATGAAAATCAAATATTTGTATTGGTATACGACAGAGAGACAAATGAAACTGTTGCTGCCAAATGGTTTGCGTTCAATTCGGATTAGTATAAACAGCATGCGGAACCCAGAACTTGTTTTTATGCCGGAAGACAACAGAAAAGAGTAAATTGCAGTTGTTTAGTCAATGACAAAAACTGCTGACAGCGGACTTTTGGACTCAGTGAGTCGGAAATATCCGAATCCACTTTGCCGGCCTTTTGGCTTAACCAAGATATACAAATGAATTGACTCCCCATCGAATGATGAGGAGTCAGTTTTGTTATTGACTGTTCTTCTTGCGCTGTAATTCAGATGGGATAATGATTCCGCTCATCGGGTTAGCATTAAAGTTGAATCACTCATTTTTAGAAAGTATTATATTAACGTTGAATATTTGTGTTACTGAGATTTAGACGGAGGTATGTAAATGAAACGGTTCTGCAGTATTATCCTGGCGTTTTTCATTGTGTTTACGGGGTTAACAAACAGGGTGCCCGTATATGCGGATGATGTATCCGCACAGATCAGTGCTCTGGAAACAAGGCTGGGTGAATTGCAGGCTCAGAAGAATGAAGGAGTTCTTGGTTTCTACCGCAGTAACGGAACATATGACACTGTTATTGACATGATCAATAAAGGCAATGAACTTGCCGGTAGGGAAATCACCCAGATTGGAAATGAGCAGGATGCCACTGCTATACCCAATGTGCTGCGTGCTTTGGATCTCATTGAAGAGGGTAACAGTCTGAGGGCAGCGGATGAGCACAGGCAAGAAAATCCACTTGTACCTCTGCAGGTAAGTGATTATCTTATGGCAATGGCACAGATTCAGACCAATCATACAGCCGCAGTGGAATTTGCTCACTGGGAAGGACTTAAGGAAGCCGGTTACTTTTATTTTTCCGGAGAGAATATTGCCGCAGCTTCTTATCCAGAATATGATCCGTTTGAAGGATGGTATTACGACGAAAAGCAGGCTTATGATGCATATTACGAGGCTTACCCGAATGCAACAGCGGAAGAGGTAGATGCGAATGCAGTCAATTATTATAAAGAAAAATTCGCTCAGGAAATATCTGACGGCTCAAAACCGGATGTTCATTCGGTCGGGCATTATACGAATCTGATAAACCCTAAAAAAGAAAACAACACGAAAAAAGCAGATCTGACAGGGCTAGGCTACAGCCAGTACGCAGGAACCGGAATGGGACATACATATGCGCAGGAATTTTTGCGGAGTGATTATCCATCCGGCGGAATAAACTCTAACGTTTTTGACTACGGCACGGTGTATTCCGTCGGTGAATACAAAAACATGCTGCAGACATATATTACCAATCTCGATAATGAAATCGGTGCAACGGAAGCGGAACTGGAAAGACTGAGAGAATCTCTTAATCCACGAACAGCGGATGATATTCAGGCAGTGAATGACTCTTTGACAATAACGCTGGAGCAGACTGCTTCACTAGAGTATGCTCTTCTGCCGGAAAACGGTGATTTTGCAAATGAAGTCATTACATGGGCAGTCAATACAGAATCAGCGGAATATGATGCGTGCGTAGAAGTTGATCAGAATGGAAATGTAACACCATTGGCTGCCGGTATTGCCGAAGTGACAGCGACAATCAAAAACGGTAAACAGGCTGTGTATCATGTAACCGTCCTTACGGAAGCTGTTACATATGCATATGCTGTGATTGATGATGCGGGGAAAATGGTCTTCTTCCGCAGTGCTGAAGAGTATACAGGGGCTGAGGGAACTTATTCAGACGTTAATGGTACGGAGTACAGTGGCTCATTGTATAAAGACTTCGAAAATGGTTATGAGACTCTTCCTTGGTCTTCCGACCGCGGCAGAGTAAAGGTTGTAAGAGTAGCAGAAGGACAGACAATCAAGCCGGTAACGATGGGTGCCTGGTTCAGTGTTTCAAATTATCTCAGACCCGGATGGCCACCAGTCGGTATTGAAGAATTCTACGGCGAAGGATTTGATACAAGCAATACTGAGAATATGGGTTCGTTGTTCAGATCATGCCAAAAACTGAAATATGTTGATCTTAGTGCTTTTGATACATTTGCTGTAGCTGATTCAATCGGAACAGCGCAAGTTTCCGGAATGAATGATATGTTCAGTGGCTGTGAGAATCTTGAAACCGTTGTCCTTGGCAGAAACTTCACATTCAAAACGGATACACAGTTCCCGTCAGGATTATGGAGAAATGAAGAACTTGGACTGACCAGATCAACTGAAGAACTGACACAGGGATACAATACTGAGTGGGCCGGTACATGGAAGAAGCTGAATCCGGTTACTTCACTGACACTGAATAAGACTGCTGTTTCATTGGGGCCGGAGGATGAAGATACGCTGCAGGTAACAGTTCTTCCGGAAGATGCAACTGATAAAACAGTCATCTGGTCTTCTTCGGACAGTTCCGTTGTATCTGTTAATGATCAGGGTGTAATCACAGCTGTTAATGCTGGCGAGGCAACAATCACTGTTACGGCGGCGGACGGCAGTGGTGTTTCTGCCGAGTGCGCAGTGACAGTAGATGAACGGGTTTATTCACTCGTAATTCACAATCAGGAAAGCAGCAATGATATCAGTAGCGTTGATTTCGACCATATAACAGAAGGCAATGCGGTTGAACCCATCACACTGGTCGTTGAAAATACCGGCAACAGCACATTATCTTTCTATGATAGTGACAGTAATCTGTCTTTTACGGATAGCAACGGTATATTTGGCACAGCACTGAACGCATTGATACTTCACCCCGGAGAAAGTGCAGACCTGATTATTGCAGTTGACGATCCGGAATTGCTGAGCGTCGGTACTTACCGCAATGAACTGATCATCGAAGATGATGAGTCCTTTGTACAGAAACGGATTTCCTTACAGCTGATTGTCGATCCGGTACTTGTTTCGTCAATCGTACCTGCGCTGGGTGAGTATGAGCTGCATACAGGAGAAGAGGTGCAGTTGTCTGTCAATGTGCTCCCTGAGAACGCCGCAAATAAGACGTTTTCTTATTCTTCCTCAAATACAAGTGTTGCAGGTGTGGATGAAACCGGACTGATTCATGCGAACGGAAATGGTGAGGCAGTTATTACCGTAAGTGCCAATGACGGCTCAGGCGTTCGGGCAGAAATCAATGTCATTGTAACAACACTCGTCAATTCACTGAGTTTTAAAAAGGCTGAGATCACTTTGCCTGCAGGAAGTATTGAAACACTGCAGGTCACGGTTCAGCCTGCAACAGCCTCAAATAAAGAATTGTCATTCAGTACATCAGATGCTTCTGTTGCAACTGTAGACAGCAAAGGCAAGGTAAAGGCAGTAAAAGAAGGATCTGCATTCATCACTGCATATGCGACAGATGAAAGCGGTGTCTATGCTACTTGCCGTGTTACAGTCACACCATTGATCAGGCTTAACGGCGAAGTAATATTCAATGAAGGAGAAGTCTCATACAAAGGGAAAACACCGTATGTAATCTATAACGGGAACGAATACAGACCTGCCGTTACCGTAACGAATAAGGAAAACGGAGATGTGATTGACCCTGCGTATTATGATGTGACATATATCAATAACATCAATCCGGGTACCGGAAGGGTGAATGTAACATTTAAAGGAGATTACGCGGGTAAAGCAACGGCTACTTTCAAGATTTATCTTCCTGCGACAACCGAAACAACGATTGAGAATACCAGTAACGGAATTTATCTGACCTGGGCACCTGTGGAAGGAGCAAAGGGATATGTGATCTACAGACGTGCATGGAATCTGGTATCAGCTGGATGGACAAAGTTTGAGAGATGGAACAATACAGCAGACACGGAGTGGACGGATACGAAGGTATATGCCGGTACAAGATATCAGTATGGAGTAAAGGCGTACTTTGACGATCCGATGGACAACTACAATCTGGGTGAAGTAGGACCGCTGAAGACGACGGTACGTATAACAACACGCAAACTGAATTCAGTTACAGCTGGCAATAAACAGATGACCGTGAAGTGGACACCGTCAAAGGTATTCACGGGTTATCAGATCAAATATGCAACAGATGCGGGATTTACAAAGAATGTAAAAACCGTCAGAATAACAGATGCTGCGAAATCTTCTGAGGTAATCAAAAACCTGGTATCAGGACAGACATACTATGTGACGATACGTTCGTATCATGTCTTTGAAGGAATGACATACTATGGTGGTTGGTCAGAAGCCAGAAATACAAAAGTAAAGTAACAAAAAAACTTGCTGCATTAACACACTTCTGAAGTCACAGCATCTTTGGCAAAAGTGAAAAGAAGAAAAATTAATCGTGGCATATGAAGATGAAATCATACGGCTGACGGATGCTGATCAGTGTCGGTGCCGGATGATCCTTTACGTGAAAAGACGGATACAATTATTCGGACTGCATCCACCCGCATGAACAGGTGCGGTTATTCTATCAAGGGATTAAGAAAGAGAGGAAATGTATACAGACATGTCCGGGTATACGAATGGGATCTGTATACACTGAATGCTATGTTTGTCATTAACAGCCATGATGAGCTGAAAGACCTTATTGCGGATACCAAAAAGAGAATCGTGAACATCCGGAAGAACAATACACAGATGATCAGTGCCTTTGATACCGCTGTGACCGAGGGACGGGTATATGGTGAAGTGTGTGATGACGGCCTTCTGGTTTATGTCAGTCAAAATACTTTTACAGATGTTTACTATTACTGGAAACGGGATGCTCTTTTGCCTATTATTACAGGCATAGTCAAACCGGTGATATCGTGTACGGTAAGAGCAGGCAGTGCAGATGATGAAGAAAAATTTCTCTTGTCGTCGGGATTTGAATTGTATCGTACAAATGTACAGGTCAAAGCCGAAATCAAGAGCAAATATACTGACAATATATACAGTTCGGATTATGCCGTCATAACTAAGGATACGAAAGAGTATTATGATCAGGCAGCAGCACTGTGGGAGGAATATCTAGATCAGTTTGATGTTCCATTTGAGCATTTGCATCCGAACGATAATCATCATTTGATCTGCGCTGTAAATCAGAATAATAAGGTAATCGGTGTACATTGGTGGCAGAATCATGGACGTACGAGTGAGGGTAGGCATACGGCTGTGTCTGCTGACTGCAGAAAGAAAGGCATAGCTTCCTCTTTGATCAAACAGTGGTTGTGTGATGCGGGAAGCGCAGGGGCATTAAATGCCGAAACCTGGATATGTACCGAAAACTGCAATTCCCTGCATGTATACAGCAGAGCAGGATTTACAATGAATCAGAGAATTGCAAAGCAATACACTCCAAGCAATTACTGAACGTATAGATTGCCTATTTACTTAAGAGTTGCAGATAAGAATGCAGGAACAGTACTTGAATCTTACTGTGGCTTTTGTTTATCGCACAGCGTATATTACGGGCAATTTGATTGTATAAGAGGTTTTGTTTGTTACACAGGCGCAATGATCTGCGATAGGCATTATCGACCATTGATTCCAGAATACATAAAGCGTTGTATGAAAGTTCTGTTTTTTCTGTTCGGTGTGTGCTGTCAGCCTATGACGTATATCTGTGCCAGCAGTAGCATAATCTAGCAGCGATATTGGTTTGTTCGGATATAATTGGTATATTGAATGGAATAGCGATACATCGAGTATCCGATTATGGTGTTCTTATGGATTTGTCAGTGATTGTACCGATTTACAACGTTGAAAAGTATCTGACTGAGTGTCTGGATTCAATTGGACAGGCATTCGGAATACTTGAAGCAGAAGTCATTCTTGTGGATGACGGATCAACTGACCGCAGCAGTAAAATAGCTAAGGATTATGCAAAGGATCATTTACTGTTTCATTACTTTCGGAAAGAAAACGGCGGTGTGAGCAGTGCCCGTAATTTTGGCGTGCAAAATGCAACAGGCAAGTATATTGCTTTTGTGGATGGTGATGACCTGCTGACGAAGAATATCTATGCGGATATGTTTGAGGCAGCGGAAAGAAACGGAACTGATTTGACAATCTGCCATGCCGGCCGCATCCAGGATAAGAAAGTAACTGCATCACCGCTGCATCTGAGGGCTTTTAACAATGTTGAGGGAAGTGTCACACATATAACTGAAAGTCCGCAGCTGATTTATGATACCTCGGTATGGAATAAACTGATCCGCAGAGATTTTTATGAATCTCACGGTTTTTCCTGGCCGGAAGGTTTTGTGTTTGAAGATATCCCGGTCTCAGCGAAGATGCATTTTTATGCCAATAATGTGACTGTCATCCGTGAAACCGGTTATCTCTGGAGAATACGGGGAAACGGTGAAAAATCACTCGGTCAGGATTTTACGGGCCGAAAGAGTTTTGATGACAAGATTACGATGCTGAGAAAGCTGTTTGTTTTTATGGATAATACTGTCAGGAATGATGCCGTGCGTACGACCGCAGAGCAAAAAGCCGTATCCATGGATTTTGCCGGGTATTTGAATAGGCTCAGCATAATGAAACCGGAACAGGCAGCATATTATATACAGGAACTGCAAAAGTTTTTCCTTGATTGTATCCGTCCGGAAACTGTATCCTCTCTGAAACTGATACATAAACAAATATACACAGATGTCGTAAATGGTGATACAGAGCATCTCCTGAGAACAGTGAACTATAGTAAGCTGAATTACGAAAATGTGCCGCTTGCTTTGATGGACGGTCAATACAGGATGCAACTGCCTGGAGAAATATTCACGATTGACGACAGATCAGCAGCCAATGAATTCCGCGATGTTCCACCATCCATGATGATAACCGCTGTAGCGAAGACAGATACAGGTGCGCTGTTAAAGGGCTATGTATATTTTAAAAACCTGCCTTGCCCAGATTCTGATGCTCAGAAATTGCGTGCATATCTGCTGAATGATATAACCGGCGCAATACATCCGCTCAATCTGAAACAATACTGTTCTTCCGGGATTACTGCAGACATCGGTAGTGTAATCAACCGTGATGATTACAGGGAATATTCATGCTGTTATGACGGAGCAGGTTTTGAAATAGAAATCACAACAGAAGACATCAATGGTCCCGAAAGATTCATCGGCCGGAACAAGTTGATTATTGCCTATGAGAACAATATTTGCGGCGGAACACGGATTGCCCGTGGATACAAGCCCGGAGTAGCCAAAATACTGCAGATGCTGAAACTTTCAGGGAATAATTGTCTGATGTCATTTGGCTTTGATCAACGAGGTACTCTGAATGTGAATGTTGCAGAGAACAATGCGGATTATAGAGATCTGATTTCCATCATTATTCCTGTTTATAATGCGGAAAAGACGCTTGTACGCTGTCTTGAAAGCATGCGGAAGCAAACGTATAAAAATCTGGAAATCATGCTCCTGAATGATGGCTCCGATGACAGCAGTGAGACAATCTGCCGTGAGTATGCTGCAAAGGATAAACGGTTCCATGTGTATAATCTTGAGCATGTCGGCGTGGCGGCAGCAAGAAACTTTGCCCTAGAACATATGAACGGAGACTGGTTCATGTTTGCGGATGCGGATGATCTTGTCTGCGAGCAGTATGCGGACCGTCTGCATCAAATAGCGGTAGATATGAACGAACCAGTCGTTACTTGTCTTGCTAAAGATACCCGTGATACGGAAATTGCGGAATATACCTATACAGGTAAAAAGACACCACGCAAAATCACGCTGGAGGAGTATGACTTCAGAGAACGCTTTTCACACAGAGTTGTTTGGGGAGCCATCTACAGGAGGGATATTCTTGGCAAGCTTCGCTTTCGGACTCAATATCAAGTCAGTACAGATACATTGTTCTCAGCAGAGCTGCTGAAGAAGACAGGATATGTCATCCATACAGACGAGGAATTATACTGTTATATTCTTTATCCGCAGTCTGTTGCACACGGTGAATTCAATCGTAAGCGCATGGATAATATTCTCGTCTGGGAAAAGGTTGCGGTTATGTTTGTGGACGGACCGGAACTGCCGTTCAAAAGTGCTTTATCCAACTGTATAACACACAGCATCTTTGCGGCGGAAAAACTGATCCGGCAAAAAGATTACGATCCTAAGCTGTATTATGCTCTGCTGGGCAGAATCAGAGGAAATGATGATTTGATTATGAAGGATGATTTAACAAGTGCGACAGCTTTAAAGTACAAACTTTATTCAAAAGCACCACAGCTGATCAAACTGAAACGTTTCGGATAACGGGAACCGGCAGCAATTTGCCGGTTTTATTATCTGCATCATTAAAACTGACTACTTTGAAAATGAGATACTAAAATCTGAATGCCGGGTAGAAACATTAAATAAGCAGAGATATTTATGCTAGTTTATTCTGCTGAAAAATAACCTGTTTACAGAGGAACCAATCGGTCAGACATGAAATCCCAGCATTAACCATGGCATTTGATTCTACAGTATTCCATGACTCTCGCAAAAATATACTGCTGTATAGTGTGCGGCTGATTGCTGCAGCAGTATTGCTGGAGATCGAATGATCATCAAAGCACCAGTATGTGGATCATTCCAGCGTATAAGATCCTCAATTTATACATTATTTATGTTGTCTGATTAGAGTATGAACTGCTGTTTGAAAATATTGAGATTCGTGTCTGATGCCGCGTCACTTCTAAAAAATTATGAATTCATGTATAATTCTTACTGATATTTATTTAAGCATTATTCCGGTGGAATATTGATATCCGGATAGTT
Organism: Solobacterium sp.; assembly: GCA_017459725.1. GTDB lineage: Bacteria > Bacillota_I > Bacilli_A > Erysipelotrichales > Erysipelotrichaceae > Bulleidia. The sequence goes on from JAFUCL010000005.1 coordinate 32,547, forward strand.
ACAGGGGTGAAAACATGAGGAAACACAGACTGGTTTCTGCCGTTTCTATGGTATTTGCATTGACTCTCGGCACAGTTTCTGTAAACGCAGCAGAGCATAATGAGACAATTGTGAACAATGATGATACCGGCGGAGGGGAAACACCTGCAGTGACTGAGGGTGCGTTAAATCAGTCAGATGATAATCTAAATGCAGACGAATTGGAACAGACAGGTGATGACTCACAGCAGAAAAATGATAGTCAGATTATGCTGAAATCCGGGTCTTCTTCTTTCAGTATCGATCTTTCCGTTCCAGATCAGATCACAATCGGCGTCCCGGATGATTTTACGGAAACCGCAAATCAATGCTATGACATATATCTTAAAAGCGAGAACGGATATTTCAGTTTCGGGTTTGGAGCTGTACCGATAACAGAAATAGAACAGAAGAAATATTTGATTTTCACCAACGATCTTATTCCGTCTTGCACTGTGCAGCTGAATGTGGATGCATATCTTGCCGGGGATTATGAAGGTAATAAAAACGAGTACTTCCTTGGCCATCTGGATACATTTGGTCCTTACAATATTCAGGTAAACGGAACAGTTGCGGCAGCCTCTGCGGAAGGCGGCAACAGAATTTCCTTCACACTTTCCGATATTGAAGGTATTACATTTGATACTTCAGATAATTTTGAATTTACACTGGAGGACAGCGCGGGCAACTATTATAAAGTTTCACCCTGGTCTGTGGAAGCGACAGAAAACGGTTTTGCATTTAATCTGAGAGAATCAACGGTCAACAACGATCCTGATGGATATTTGCCGGAAGGAGATTATTCTGTATCCGCTTCGGTATTCCATGTCGATGACTTTTACAATTTTGCATCGGACGGCTCCACTGTACACTTTGCCAAAAAGGGTTCACAAAAGAACGAAAACGCGGCTTGCACAATAATGATCAGTGATACAACAGGTCGCAATTTCACCATTAACTGTACAGGTCTTACCGAAGAAGAACTCAATGATTTCCGCGTCGGAAATAGCAGTATGGAGTTGACTGATTCCTCCGGTAATCCGAAGCGTATCAACAGTCTTGTTTCTTCTCCGACCTGGGATACAGACAACGGAACGGTTTCGCTATCAGTAAATGCTGAACAGCTCCGGCAGAGTGATGCAGGGTATATTCCCGGAGGGAGTGTCCCCGTAAGTATTCGAATATATAATCATATAAACCAGACAAACCGGACATATGCTTTGACTATAGAAGATGGCAGTGCTTCTCAGACACTCGGTCCCATCAAAACGAACATTGCCGATAAAATCACTGTGGAAGCAACCGAGGATGGTTCATTCTGTATCAAAGGTGATCCGGGAGTTCTGAACAATCTGTATAACCACGCTTTCCAGAGCCCGACAGCTGATAAGTCTGAAGATTTGAATCACATGACGGAGATTTACCTGCAGAGTACAGATTACAGTCACTTCTATAATTATCCCAGTGGATCAGACTACGACTGTGTGCTTGAATGGCATGATCCGGATACCAAGGATTATCTTGTCTGTCCGCCGGCAATGCTGAGAAGCAGAAACGTTGTCGAAGGAAACTATTGGATCACGATTCAGTGTGACAATGCGGATGAATATGGTTATGCTACTACCCAGTTCGGCGGCGAGGAAGGAATTCATCTTACGCCACCACCGATCAAGAAAGCAGTAACAGTAAAAGCAGTCCAGCAGGAAGATTTCAGCATAGTCGTGTCTGTAGAAGCTGAAGAGGAAGACTTCCTTTGGAGTATCAATAACTTCGGTCTAACGGATATGAACGGCCGTACAGGAAATACATCTCTGCCGGCCAGCCGGCATGAATACCTGATTGGTGCGGACGGAAATCCGTTAACCATTACATTCCCCGGACCGATGTGCCAGGGCAACTACGGTAATCTCGACAATCCTGCCCGGCTGGGTGTTGTACTGCAGGCAGACGGCTATGAAACAGTTACTGTGGAACTCACAGAATTTAAATGGCCGTATGAGGACATTGCTGAAAACGGTATGCCGTTCTACGTTGTAACCGGTGACGGTATTGTGATGAAGACAAGGGATAAAAAAATATCCGATGCAGCACTGGGCACAGAACACGATGTGTTTGATCGCTGGAGCAATATCAACATCATGGCTTCGTTTGATGGTACTTCAAATGTAGTCTTCACCAATACTGGTTCCTTCCCGGCTGTGCCGTATTACGTTGTTGAACCCAGCAGATTATCATTTGAAAACGGTGTGTATGCCAATCTGATTCCAATCAAATATGAACAGCTGGAAGAAGCAGGTATCACAGCGGTCGGCGAAAATGACAAGTATTATTTCGTTCAGACGATTCCGGGATATCGGTTCACCAACTTCATGAACTATTCTTACTCTCTGACACCGGTCTATGCAAAGTATCTGATTGATCAGGCGGCCGGGGCAGGTGAGAATTCCGTAATGGATCTCGAAAAGGTAGACGAGACTGTTCTTGAGGTCAAAAAAGAAAATCTTAATAACTGTACTGTACAGAGCTCTTCCACAGCAGATCCGTCTGTACAGAATCTGAATGTAGGGATTGCCGGAGCAGTAGGCGGTGCCGTAAATGATGATCTTACAACACTGTTTGAAACAGAACCGGTCATCACTGTGGAGACGGCGGTTAAACCGTATTCGGCTGATCTCACAGCAGAAGAGATTGAAAAAGCAACAGGAATTACTGATGCTGAACTGACAGACGTAGCATTTGATATTACTCTGTCAAAAACCTACGATACAGATACAGAACGGAACGGGACAGTTGATACACTTCCGTATGGAGCAGCTGTTACGTTTGCATTGCCTGAAGAAGGTTTGGAAGAAGGACAGGAGTATCAACTGGTTTCCGAACATGCAGATGAGGTGCTGACTTACAGTGTTACTGTACAGGATGATGGCACCGGTCTTGCATATGTTGATAAATACTCTTCATTTGTACTGGTCAAAGCTGAGAAGAAAGAAGAACCGGTAGATCCTGTGCCCGTACCTGCACCTGCAGAACCGACAAAAGACACATCCGGTTCCGCGAATACAGGCGGTACAGTAATAACCTGTCAGATGGCCGGTTATCCGGAAGGCTATGCCTGGAATGAAGCAGCACAGGCATGCCAGGCGGGATTTGTTGATGATGTGGGAAGATTCCATGCATCACGGAAAGTGATGCTACCCGACACCGGTGATCCCGGTTTAAAGGGTCCGGTCCGCAGCCTGATTGGTTCTGTATTTGTGTTATTGTTAGGAGCCTGGGCTCTTAAAAAGTGGAGTTAGAAGCGTGACTGTAACAGTTGAAATACTGTTACAGTCTCTTTCTTTATATTCATGATCGTGTACTGCCGGTTTTACTTAGTGAATCAGGAAAGCTGTGCACTCCCGGTCCCGGAATACTAAAATGTAAGTAACAGGAGGAACTGCCGGATGAGCAGAGATATTGCGGTAAAGCCAAATGGATTCATTGATCTGCGCGGGGAGGCTGACAAGGATATACGTATAAAGCCGGAAAGCAGTGAGATACACCTCATGGATACATTTGTGTCTGATACATTGTTTCTGGAAGATAAAAGCATCCTTGAAACGCTGCATGCCGGAGATACGCTTATGCTGCGCCGTGTCACTGATGATGCCGATGAGTATGCCGTAATGCTTGTTGACGGGAATAATGAGAAAGTCGGATATATTCCGGAAAAAGATGCGCCTGTACCCGCAAATCTTCTGGATGCAGGAAAGCATCTTGAGGCAAGAATAACAAAGACTGAAGTGTACAAAGGGTTAAACCAGATCAGTCTTTCCGTATTTCTCCGGGACTATTAGGAGATCACAGGATGACATACGATATGAAAAATCAGTTTGATCCGTTTGCGGAGATGCATGCATATTACAGGCTGGATGATCCGAGTGCAGAGGAGCAGTTCCGTTTCGTTGAGGCAATGAAGTATCTGATTGCCACAGCATATCCTGAAGATGACCGGGAAGCATACTGTTTTAATCTGGCAATGTACTACCGTGATATCAGGGAATTCAGACTGGAAAAGAAATATCTGGAAATCGCAGCGGAATACGGTTCGGATGTATGCATGGAAGAGCTTGGAATCATATGGTATTACGGTCTGGACGGTGTAACGGATTATGAGCGTGCTTACCATTGTTTTAAGGAGAGCGGGCTGCGCAGAGGTGAATACATGCTGGCAGATATGTACAGACTCGGTCAGTATGTGGAAAAGGACCTGAATAAGTGCAGGGAAATTCTTGGGCCTCTGTTTGAAAAAGTGCTGGATGAAGCCGATTATCCGTTCTTTCGTACCAGTACACTGTTTCCCGAGATTGCTCTGCGGATGGTGCAGACTGACCGGGCTGAAGGTTTGCATGCGGAATATCATTATGAGTGTCTTGCTCTGGCTGCTGAATTCCTGGCAGCGAGGCAGCAGAATGCACCGTTCTGGGGAAATATCAGTTTGATGCGTGAAATACTGGAAACATCCGGAAAGATATATATCACCGATGCAAAGCTTCCCGATATATACAGTCTGCTTGTATGCAATGTGTCCTGCGGAACGATTACGTTCGTATACAACAGCACCGTGCATACAATAGACATTTTTATGCAGGATGCTAAGACAGTCTGGCAGTATGAGAACAAGTGGTATCAGGGAGCGGAAGATTTTCTTGAACGTGCCCGTATAAACGGACGCAGAATAACAACTGACTATGATCTGATTGAGGATTTAACACTTTCGCTCAGAAAGTGAACAAATATTATTGTGTATCAGCCGGTTCATGCAATAAGCTTAAATCAAGAGAAGGAGGCTAAGATAATGCCGGGACCTACAGACCGTGTGCTTAAGGAAATGCATGCTTTTATGGATCTGCATCAGGATGAAATCAATTCGCAGGAAGATATGGAAAAGCTTCTGCATGAGTTCATGATCGAATACAACAGCCGGGATAAGACGCCGAAGTCATTCGAGACATCGGAAACCGCGGATGATTATTTCGAGGCTGCCTGCAACGCCGAAACAAAGAAGGAAGCGCAGAAATGCCTGAAAAAGGCATTAGAGCTGGATCCGGATCATACGGATGCGCTGCATATGTCACTCGATCTTAAGTATGAGGATAAACCTGATACAAAACTTGTAAAGTATAAGGAACTGTTGGAAAAGGAAGACAAACGTCTTCATGAGCAGGGAGTCGTCGGGGAAGAGGATATCGGAGAATATTGGCTGATCTTCGGCACCAGACCGTATATGCGTCTATACAATGATTACTTGCAGCTGCTGTGCGAGCTTGGCAAATTCTCGCTGGCGGCGGATGTATGCAGGGATATGCTGCGTTTGAATAGTAGTGATAATCTCGGTGCCCGTCATACGTATATGCATGTTCTGGCTCTCCTGGAACGGCTTGAGGAAGCAGAAGATTTCATGGAGACAGTGGAGCATGATGAAAGTATGCTGACGATGCCGATGGCTGTGCTGTATTACAAAATCGGTGATATGAATCAGGCAAAGGTTTTCCTGAAACGAACGGCTGCGGTAAACCGTGATTTGATGAAGTTCCTGAGAGCAATCAGAAACGATACACTGGAACGGTATCTGGATAAAATGGAGGATTACGGATACAAACCGTTCTCCATTGAGGAACTGATCGTGGAAATGATGGATTACAGATATCTGTTCCTGACTGTTCCGGGCTTCTATGACTGGGCATATTCCGTGCTCAAATAACAAACAGAAAAAATAATTCACACAGGACAGGGACAAAGGTCTCTGTCTTTTTGTTTATTGGCTGCCGGTGTAACGGTAAAGACGTATCTCCAGTTTGAATATATAATAATTTAAAGTTTACTTTAACGCGAAGGAGATATATTTGTGAGCAATTTCAGACTCTTGTCAAAGCGGAGATCAAACAAAAACAACAGTATTGAATTCCTCCGGTTTGTTCTCTGTGTTGTTGTGTTTCTGCATCATGCCGGGCACGCAAACAGAACACATATATTCCGGGGCGGATACCAGGCGGTTGATGTTTTCTTTGTAATCAGCGGAATGTTTCTGATGAACCATTTTCAGAAACGGGGAGTGCCTGAAAGAAGCAGTCCTGAACGGAAACTGTACGGTATTTTTGGCATCGTATCAGACGCTGCATGCCGGCATATGTATTTGCCTGGTTATTGAACTTGCTCACCAGGTCAGTTGTTCTTGGTGAATACGATCCCGGTTACGGTATAATGAGGGGGTTCTGGGAGCTGGTTCTGCTGAAATGTGCAGGACTTGGTAGAGGTTTTGCGATTAACAATGTCGGCTGGTACGTCAGCGCACTGTGTCTTGCATCTTTGCCGATTTACTGGATTCTGTGCAGGCTTGAAAACAAAGGGCATACGGATAAATATACATTATTTGCAGCACCGGTGATTTTTGCTTTGTGTGCTGTATATATGCTCATGGGAAAAGGCAGCTTCTGGTACTGGACACAGCCGGCGGTATTTCTGACCTTTGGTTTCATACGGGCATTCGGGGATATGGGTATCGGCTGTACTGCGGCTGCTGTAATCCGTCGGCTGAACGAACGGCTTCAGCCTTCGAAAATGCGTGATTTCCTGGCAACCGTATTTGAAGGAGCCGGATGGCCGTTGATTATTGCACATATGTATTTCTGTTCCGGTTACAGTGATGCGGCTGTACCGGTGACTGCAGCGTGTCTGCTGATCAGCATGAGTGTTAACAACAGTTACATTAAACGCCTGGTCAATTGCCGGATCAGTACGGTTCTTGGATATTACAGCTATCCCGTTTTCCTGAACCAGATGCCTGCCATCATGATGCTGACACCGAAGACGGAAGCATACGGTACTGCTCTGTCATCATTGATTATTTTTATGATACTTTTTGTATTCAGCATATGCAGTGATACTGCAGTTAACGGTCTGTGCAGACTTGCAGACCGGAAACGGTCATGAGCACGCAAAATATACCGCTGATATTTACAATAATAAATGTATAATTAGTTTATTTATAAGGCATTTATACGGTGATGCGTGTAACTGAAGGATATAGTGAAGTGAATAACCGGAATAACAGTGCTGACTTCCTGAAGTTTGTTCTTTGCTGCATCGTCTGCATTCATCATTTCCGCAAGTATGGAGAGGAAACAGCATTCTGTGCAGGATATCTTGCCGGCAAGAAATACACAGACCTGACAGCGTCCGTATTTGAACTGGTCGGTTGGTCTGCAGTATTTCATCATATGATGTCCTCTTCCGATAAAGCAGACTTCATAGTGCCTTTTCTGTCGCATTTCTGCTGATCAGTATGTACAGCTTCAGAAGTTATCCTGTGCGGATACTGGACAATAGAATCAGCGGTCTGCTGGGCAGATACAGCTATGCAGTCTATCTGAATCAGTTTATATTCATAGGTCCGGCAATCAAAGTTGTCACAAAACAGAATTTCTGGCAGGTATCATGCATTATGCTTGCAGGCCTGATCATATTCAGTGTTATTACAACAGAACTGATTCATGCATTCACAGTACGTATCAGTCAGCACTATCGGCAGAAAGAGGCATGAAAACATGAGCAGCACAAATGATATGAACCGTGAGGAATGGTTCAGTACAGGAAAAAGACTTCTGGAAGGTGTCTTTCGTCATATACACAGTATTGATGACCCGATCCTGCTTCCCCGCACGGAAAAGAAAATAACCTATCCGCGGGCATCCAGCAAACCGCGTGATTACCAGGCACAGCGCTTCGAAGGACTGGCCAGGACATTTCTGCTCGGTTCAGTGCTGGTGAAGGAAGAACCGGATCTTGTTCTGAACGGCATCAATGTCAGAGAGTACTACATGTCATATATTCTGCATGCCTCAGACCGCAGACATGAGCTGTGTGTCGGATGCTATCCCGATCTGCTGGCTTCTGAGACACCGACCAGTGTTTTTCAGCAGACCGTTGAATGCGGATTGCTGGCAATAGGTTTATGGGTAAGCAGGGATGTCATCTGGGACAGGTATACTGTGCAGCAGAAGAATATCATTGCGTCTTTTCTCAGTGATTACGGACACGGCAACACAGTGCATCAGAACTGGCGTCTTTTCAACATGCTTGTTCTTGCCTTCCTGCATATGAACGGGTATGAGATTGACAAGGATTATATGCGTCTGATGGCACAGGAAATCTCCATGCAGTATACAGGGGATGGCTGGTACCGCGATGGAAACGGATATGATTATTATTCCTGCTGGGCGCATCAGGTATTTATACCGCTCTGGAATCTTTGGTACGGATATGAGAATGAACCGGAACTGGCGGATATCTTTGAACATAATGCCAATGAGCTGATGGAGGTATATTCTTCTTTCTTTGCCAAAGATGGTGCCATTCCGATGTGGGGCAGAAGCACTGTTTATCGTGCTGCTGCAGCTGCTCCGTTCTCTGCCAATTTCTTTCTCAGAAATCCTGCAGCGGATCCGTATCAGGCGCGGGTTCTCTGTTCTGCCGTTCTGCGGAAGTTCCTCTTTGAACCGGGCACCATCACTGCATACGGGACTCTATCACTGGGTTGGTACGGACCGTTTGAACCAATCATTCAGCCGTATTCCTGTACCGAATCTCCGTACTGGATGATGCTGGTATTTCTTTGCCTTGCACTGCCGGAGAATCACCCATTTTGGCAGGCCGGAGAGGGTAAAGACCGTTGGCGGATTACCAGAGTATATGAACAGATTCTGCATAAACCTGGTATTGCGGTCAGTAATCATCCGGACAGCGGTGCGGTTATCCTGCGTACAGGGAAAGTGTCTTTTCCGAAGGACAAACGGGGTGAAAGCAGGAATTACTGCCGGCTGGAATTCCGCAGTGATGCGCCATGGGAAAATACACTGAAAGACGGAAGCGAAACCGGAAACTATGTCCTGAGCAGGGGATTCCTGAAGAAGACAGATTATATCAACGCTATTGACTGGGACGGATACAGCGGCGGTGTTCTTTACAGAACAGCGTGGTTTGCGGCGGAGGAAAAGAAAGACTGGCAGTGGACCAATGCGATACGGCTTGCGGATATTGCCGTTCCGTACGGAATACTCAGAATCGACCGTCCTGCACTGCTGGATCAGGAATATACCCTGGAGCTGACTTCTGCAGGCTTTCCGTATAAAGTGACGGAAACAAAACACTTGGAAAGAAACGGCTGGAAAGCAATGATCCTGAGCGGTAAAGACAATGACGGAGAACGGCATACAATGGCGATGTCTGTCTGCGGTCCCTGGAATAAGATGAAGATTCTGGAAAACAAAAATACGTCAGTATACGGCGGTGAATCGGCGGCGGTCAGTGCATACTGCGAAAAATGCACCGGGCGAAAGAAATACATTCTGCTTTCGCTGGTGCTGACCTGTTCCGGTACACATGAATTTACGGAAGAAGAAGTATTTCCGGTGCAGTGCGTTACGGAAAAACCGGACGGAAGCATGGAACTTCTGATGAAGTCCGGAGAGCATTACGTAATTGATTACAGAGCATGCCGGGGAGGGGATGGTTTATGACAAACGAAATGATATCCGTCATTATTCCCGTCTACAATGCCGAAAAGACGCTGAGAAGATGTCTTGACAGTATACAGAGGCAGACATACAGGAATCTGGAAATACTGCTGCTGAATGATGCATCAGCTGATCATAGTCTGGATATATGCAGGGAATATGCCGGCAGGGATGCACGCTTCCGGGTATTTGATCTTCCCCATGGAGGAGTAGCGAAGGCACGCAATTATGCACTGGAACACATGAACGGAACGTATTTCATGTTTGCGGATGCGGATGATCTGGTATGTGAACAGTACGTTGAAAGACTGTATGATCTGGCGGTTGAATGGGATGCACCGCTTGTTAGCTGCAATGCCCATGACACCTTTGATACGGAAATAAAGACGTATGCGTATAAAGGCAAATGCAAAGCGGTAAAGAAGACGGTTGAAGAACTGGATTATATGCAGCGCTGGTCTCTGCGCGTAGTGTGGGGTGCGGTATTCAGAAGGGCGGACTTTGCGGATATACGTTTCCGGGAAGAATACAAAGCCGCAACGGATACGCTGTTTGCGGCGGAATGCATGAAACGTTCCGGCTATATCATTCATACGGATGATGAACTGTACTGCTATATTCTGTATCCGCAGTCCGTTTCACACGGATCCGTTAATATGAATCGTCTTGATCAGGTGCGGGTATGGGAAAGAGTTTCTGAGGTGTTTGATGATCCGAAGAGTCTGCCGCACCGCACTGCTGTTTCCAACACGGTGACATACAGTGTCAATCTGCTGGAGAGATACATGCTGCAGCAGGAAAAAGATCCTGCAGTGTACAGAGAACTTCTGAAACGTATAAGAGGAAAAGGAAAGCTGATACTGCGGGGCGGGCGTACATGGGCGGATATGCTGCGTTATCGTCTGTATACTGCCGCTCCGGTTCTTATACGTATCAGACATATTGGTGAAAGGAAGCAATGAGTATGCGGAAACCCGAAATATCAGTCATTGTGCCGGTATATCATGTGGAGAAATATCTGGCCAAATGCCTGGACAGTATTCTGAATCAGACATTCACAGATATTGAGATTCTTCTGGTGAATGACGGCGGCAATGAAACCGAAACAGCAATCTGCCGTGCGTATGCGGCGAAGGACAGCAGGATACGTCTGTTTGAACAGGAGAACCAGGGACTCAGTGCGGCCAGAAATACTGCTTTGAAGGAAGTGCGCGGTGAATGGATTATGTTCGTTGACAGTGATGACTGGGTTGCAGATACATTCTGTGAAACAGCTTTGAAGGCGGTTACGGAAGATCAGTCACAGATGTGCATTTTTGATCTTTGTTATACATACGGAGACAGTGCAGAGGGAAAAGTGCATGCCTCGAAGCTTACAGCGGGATGTTATGATTCCTATACGGTTCTGAAGGAAAGGCTGCAGGGTAATATAGCAGGTTATGTCTGGAACAAAATCTATCACCGTTCCCTGTGGGAAGACATCATATTTCCGGTCGGTGAAAAGTGGGAGGATGACGCTGTTCTGCATGAAGTGATTGACAGAGCAAAGATAATCAGTATCATCCATGATGTGCTGTATTACAAACCTTCAAGGGATGACAATATTACATCCGTTGCCTTCCGGAATATGGAACAGGACAAATGGATTTATATTCAGAGAATGAAACGGTATAACTACCTGAAGGAACATCATCCTGAGCTGCTTGAAGTGACAAGGGATAATTTCAGTGCCGTGACAGCGAGATACTGTACATACTGTCTTGAGGTGCTGAAGGACAAAAATGAATACAGCAAAGCCAGACAATGGCTGATCAGGGAGAATATACGTCCCGTATTTCACGGTACGGTGTTCAGTCTGGCCAATGTCACTGTGAATATGCTGCTCAGAATGGGGCTGCCGTTCTTCCGAATCGTATCCAAAGCAATGCTGTATCAGCGGAAGCGCCAGGTGAACGGCTGAGTATACTGTGAGGCAATCACGGATTACACAGATGAACTGCCTTCCCGCATGTCAGTTTATAAAACTGTACTTTTGAGTTGGCACACTTTAAAATATAAATGTATATAGGGTATGTTTTAAATGGTGTCCGGCAGAGAGAATACGTCTCAGAATACACGCATAACACATATTTCAGCCCGGTCGGAAAGCAGTGCATCCCGTCTGAAGGAACTGCTGCAGTACCGGGATTTTATTGTGCTCTGGACAAAGAAGACGCTGACACTCTCTTATAAACAGACAATACTCGGTCCGCTGTGGCTGATCATTACACCGCTGCTTTCCGCTGTGACATACATGCTGGTGTTCGGAAGGATCGCCGGCATACGTACGGACGGGATTCCGCAGATTCTGTTTTATCTTGTGAACAATGCGGCATGGCGGCTGTTTTCCTCGTGTTTCCAGAACAATGCCAGGACATTTACAGCCAATGCGAATCTCTTCGGAAAGGTGTATTTTCCCAGATTATCCATCCCGGTTTCCAATCTGTTTGCGGCGCTGATTCTGTTTCTGATCGAGATGGCAATCGTGCTGGTTGTTTTTGTCTGGTATCTTGCCAAAGGCGCTGTGCAGATCTGCTGGCAGTATCTCTGGGCGGCGGTCCCGGCCGTGCTTGTCATTGCGGTGCTGGGCATGAGTGCCGGTATCATCATCTCTTCACTGACGACCAGGTACCGTGATCTCTCCGTACTGGTTTCATTCGGCACGCAGCTGCTGATGTATGCAACACCGGTTGTATATCCGGTTTCCCAGATATCTGATCCTTTTCTGCAGAAGCTGATTCTGCTCAATCCGTTATCGGCACCGATGGAGACACTGCGTCTGGCGTTGTTTGGCAGCGGTATGGTTGTCAGCTGGTCATTGTGGTGGAGTCTTGCCTGCACGGTGCTGCTGCTTGTATGCGGTGTGCGGATCTTCGGCAGAGTAGAGCGGACATTCATGGATACTGTGTGAGGTGACGATATGAGTGAAAGAACAGAAGCTATTAAACTCACCGGTATTACGAAGGAATACAGACTAGGTGAAATCGGCAGCGGCACACTCCAGGGAGATATCAAGGAGTGGCGCGAAAGACGGAAGAACAAAGGACAGGTCACAAAACGCAAAGGATCTTTCCTGGCCCTTGATCATATTGATCTGACTGTATACGAAGGGGAAGCGCTCGGTATTATCGGTCATAACGGTGCCGGCAAGTCAACCATGCTGAAGCTGATCAGCCGCATAACTGCACCGACGGAAGGAACGATTGATATCCGCGGCAGGGTGACATCCATGCTTGAAGTCGGTGCCGGTTTCCACGGTGAAATGACAGGCCGGGAGAACATCTATCTCAACGGTGCCATCCTTGGTATGAGCCGTAAGGAAATCGATGCCAAGATGGATGAAATCATACAGTTTGCGGAAGTGGCGGATTTCATTGATACACCCGTGAAACGGTATTCCAGCGGCATGTATGTGAAGCTGGCATTCTCTGTGGCGGCACATCTGGACAGTGAAATCATGATCACCGATGAAGTGCTGGCTGTAGGGGATGCGGCTTTCCAGAAAAAGTGTATCCAGAAGATGCGCAGCGAAGTCATGCAGGAAGGCAAAACGGTTCTGTATGTCTCCCACAATATGAGTACGGTAAGGGACCTTTGCACCAGGTGCATCGTCCTTGATCACGGAAAGATCGTCTTTGACGGTGATACGGAAGCGGCAATTGCAATGTATACGGGACTTGGCAGTTCGGATACGGGTGTCTATCACTTCGATGAAAGCTACCGGCCGTATGACAAATATGTGCGCAAAGTCATGCGTCTGAACATAGACTCGCTTTCCCTGGGACGGCAGGACAACAGTTTCCGTCTGCGTGAACATGCGCATATAACGGTTTCCTGCACGGCTGTCTGTCCTCTGACGGATGTACGCTTCCGTTTTGAATTCTGGTATCAGGACGGTGTGAAGGTCGGATCAATGCTGGCGGGAAACGGTGTGGACATGCATGAAGGGAAGAATACGGTATCGGTTGATGCGGATCTTTCCCATCTTGCGGCAGGTCAGTACAGAGCAGATCTGGTTGCGTATCAGATGGATGAGCACGGTACTGAAACAATACTGGACGGTGTGTATCCCGGCATGATTCTGAATCTGACGGATGATGCGGCCTCACCGGAATATATAGACTGGCACGGACAGTACTGGGGTGCTGTCAGACTCAATGACCTGCAGATGCAGGAGGAGGAAGCCTCATGACGAGAGTGATTACATATGGGGTATTCGATCTGTTTCATCAGGGACATATCAATCTGCTGAAACATGCGAAGGAACTCGGCGATGAACTGATTGTTGGAATTACAACAGACCAGTATGCGTATGAAAGAGGCAAACTGACGGTCGTTGATTCACTGGAAACCAGGATGGAGAACGTCCGCAAATGCCCGTACACAGACGAAGTGATTGTTGAGGATCACATCGGACAGAAGGTTGAGGATATCCTGAAATACAACATTGATATCTTTGCCATCGGGGATGACTGGTTCGGAAAATTCGATTATCTGGAAGATTACTGCAAAGTGGTTTATCTGCCGCGTACTGCAGGCATTTCTTCGTCTATTTTACGTCTGGAAAAGTATCCGTATCTGCGCATGGGAATCATCGGTGCAGGAAGGATTGCACAGCGCTTCGTGAAGGAAGCCGGCTATGTGCGGGAGATACAGATCACCAGTGTATATCATCCCAATCCGGATACCTCCGCATCCCTGGCAAGATTCCTGGGACAGAATACAGCCATTGCCAAAGTGCGCACACTGCCGAAGCTGTTTGATAACTGTGATGCGGTTTATATCGCTTCTCCGCATGATACACATTATGCCTATGCCAAAGCAGCATTGGAAGCAGGACGCCATGTGCTGTGCGAGAAACCATTGGCACTGCGTAAAAAGGATGCAGTTGAGCTGTTCAGGCTTGCTTCGGAAAAGGGACTGGTTCTGATGGAAGGCATCAAGACAGCATACTGTCCGGGTTTCTGCCGCATGATCTCGCTGGCGCGCAGCGGTGTAATCGGGGAGATCCATGATGTGGAAGCCTCATTCACAAGACTGACACCTCCGGGGGTGCGGGAATGGACGGATCTTAAGACAGGCGGAAGCTTTACGGAGCTTGGCAGCTATGTGCTTCTGCCGGTGATGAAACTGCTCGGAACGGATAATCTGACCTGGCGCTTTGAATCGGTGCTGAATGCGAACGGTCTTGATACATATACAAGAGTCTATCTGCGCAGACAGGATATGCTTGCGGAAGGCAAGTGCGGTCTTGGCGTGAAGTCTGAAGGTGAACTGATCATCAGCGGTACGAAAGGCTATATCCTCGCTGAAGCTCCCTGGTGGAAGACACAGTACTACGAAGTGCGCGGAGAGAATCCTGCGTACAGACAGCGCTACAGTGCCGAATATGCCGAAGACGGTCTGCGGTATGAGATAGCGGATTTCATGTACAGAGTGCAGGGACATGCCGGACGTGAGGATAAACTGACACCGGTAGAGTCCGCAAAGATGGCGGAAATCATGGAGGATTTCCTGGCCGGGAGGAATAAGGGATGACCGGTGCTTTCCGGCAGCACTTCATGCATGGCAGAACCGTGGATGAAGATACCGGTCTGCTCAGAGATGAAACGGGATATGCGGTGAATGCTGAACCTGTGCATGTTTCGGCAGGCACCCGGATCAAAGCAATCGATGACAGTGCTTTCCGGATCTTCTTCTATGCGGAGAAAATACCGGAAGAACTGATTTACACATATACGTATGAACCCGAGTCCAACTGGACGGCATACTGCGCGCATGTCTCTGAATACGAAATGAAGGCGGGAGAGCATGTCGTTCCTGTATCGGGATATATACGCACTGTTATACGGGACAGAGACAGTGCCGAAAGCTGGCAGGACTACTTTGCCGTATCCGGAAACGAACTGCCTGATATCATCACACCGGATCAGTCTGCTCTGATATCCCGTGTCCGGAAATATACGGAACCGGATGATCTGAAACTGATCCTGCTGGCTGATACGCATTATACGGTCAACGGCAACTGGGAGAAGACGGCAGCTTCTGTTCGTGAAGTACAGAGCGATTGTCCGGCGGATGCGGTTGTGCATCTCGGCGATTTCACGGACGGTATGCTCACCAGTGAACAGACGAAGGAATATGCCGGCAGGGTAATCAATGACCTGAAGGATACCGGTCTGCCCCTGTATGCATGCCTTGGCAACCATGATGTGAATTACTTCAGAGACAACCGTGAGCGGATCAGTATGCGTGAATGCGCGGCGTTTTACCTGGGCAGGCAGTCATGCAGTTACAGCGTCATATATCCCGAACATCATCTGAAGCTGATCTTCATCAATTCCTTTGATCCGGACAGGCATGAGCGGTACGGCTTTTCCTTCCGCGATGTTCTCTGGCTGCAGAAGGAAGTGCACAGTACACCGAAGAACATGAAGCTGATTGTCTTTTCGCATGTGCCGCCGCTGCCTGGGATCCATGTATGGAGCGATACGATTCTGAACAGCAGCCGCGTTATGCATATTCTCGAAGCACGGCAGCAGAGAATACCCGGTTCTATACTGGCATGGATCCACGGACACAATCATGCCGATCAGATCGTGACGGAACATTCCTTCCCGATCGTTGGCATCGGCTGTGCCAAACTGGAATACTTTACGGACCACAAACCGACCGGCGCATCCGTGTATATGCGCAGACAGGATACAGAGAGTGAATTGCTCTGGGACTATGTGCTGATCAATGCAGAGAAACAACGCATACGTTTCTTACGCTGCGGGGCAGGCACAGACAGAACAATAGAGAAAGGAGCAGCAGTATGATCCGGCTCGACGATGATAAACTGAGAGATGTGCAGATGACGGAACTGGAGATTCTGATGGAAGCAGACAGAATCTGCCGGAAATGCGGCATACACTACAACATCATTGCCGGCACACTGCTCGGTGCTGTACGGCACGGCGGATATATTCCGTGGGATGATGATGCGGATATAGCGTTGCTGCGGGAAGACTATGAGAAGTTCCGCAAAGCATGCGAAACGGAACTGGATCATGAACGTTTCTATTTCCAGGATCATTCCGTTACTCCGGGTTACCGCTGGGGTTACGGCAAACTGCGCCGGAAGGATTCTCTGTTTCTGCGTGAACACCAGGAACATATGCCGTATGAACAGGGCATCTTCATAGATGTCTTTCCGCTGGATGCAGTGCCGCAGAGTCATCTCGGAAGAACACTGAAGAATTTTGAATGCTTTGTCATCCGCAAAGCGTTATGGTCCAAGGTCGGTGCCGTGGCGGAAAAGAATACTGCCGTGCGCTGTGTATACAAACTGATGAATCTGATTCCTGAGAAAACGATCCGGAAACGGCTCGACAGACTGATTGACAGGTCAAGGTCTGTTAAGAGCGATTGGGTGCGGATCCTGATGTTTCCGACACCGAACAACGAATATGCGTACCGCCGGGAGTGGTATGAACATTCAGCCGACACGGTCTTTGAAGGACATGTCTTTCAGGGCATACGGGACTATGATGCATACCTGTCCTTTAAGTTCGGAAACTATATGGAACTGCCGCCGGAATCACAGCGCAAAACACATCCGGTATCAGCACTGAAGATTCCCGGAAAGGAAATGATCCGGGAATGAGACCGGAGCTGGAACTGAAAGAAATCGTCATATTCGGCACGGGTTTTCTGGCGGATATGTTTTATACGGCACTTGAGGCAAATGATCTGCTGGATCATGTACGCTTCTGCCTGGTTACAAAAGCAGCGGCGGGTGAAATATTCAGGGGACTGCCCGTATACGGGATGGAGGAATGTCCTGAAATCAGTGAAGGCATGCTTGTATGCATAGCCGTGCATGAAGCACTGCTGCCGGGTGTACGGCAGACACTGCAGGCATACGGAATTCCCGCAGAAAGAACCGTATGGATCACACCGTATCTGACAGAGCTGCTGTACGGGGAATGCATACGGGAAGGGATGATGCCGCTGAAGGAACTCATGTGTGCACAGGATCCGGAGAACAACTGGATCACGGTCCGCTATGCCGCGATGCGTGAATACACGGAAGGCACAGGTAACAGATACAAAGATCTGTATATCCGCGCCCAGTCCCTGCATGCTTCCGCTGCCACGGCCGCAAAACGGTACGAGGCACTGAAGCATATCTGCGATGAAATGCGGAAGGGGTATGATGCCTCCCATCCTGTACTGATCGATGAGGATCTCAGAATCATAGACGGACTGCACCGGACAGCCGCGGCACTGCTCTGCGGTGTAAAGGAAATATCGTATCGGATGTACAGACGCTCACCGGTATATGACCGGGTGCTGAGGGAAGAAAACAGATTGCGGAATGAGGTCCTTGCAAGAGCCGGGTTTGCCGCAGAGGATATACAGCTGCTGAAGCAATGCAAAGAGGAAATGGCAGAGAAGGTCAGGGTTATGGAAGAAAAGAAGACACCGGAAATCAGTGTGATCATACCGGTCTACAACGTAGAAGACTACATTGATACATGCATGGAATCACTTGCGGCACAGACATATACGGATTTTGAAGTTCTGCTGATCAATGACGGTTCAACGGATCATTCCGCAGATCACTGCCGGAAGTGGGCAGAGAAAGACAGCCGTATCCGCTTCATTGACAAAGCGAATGAAGGTGTTTCCGCATCCCGGAATCTGGGCATTGATGAAGCACGAGGCACCTATCTTTCCTTCATTGATCCCGATGACTGGGTGGATCCGCAGTACTTTGAAAAACTGAATGAAGCTGCTGTAAAGAGCGGTGCCGATTATACAGAGTGTGATCTCTGGCGCTATGACAACCGCTCCGGCAAGAAGATATACAGAGCGTGCTATGGAAGAATGGGGGTTCCGTATACCCGCAGAGAACATATGCGTCTGGGACCGACCGCTACATACAAGGCTCTGACGAAACGGTCTTTGTGGAATGATCACCATGTCCGCATGCCGTCCTGTTCATTTGAATCACCGGCTGTATACTCGCTGCTGCTGGCTTTGTCCAACAAGATTGAGAATGTGCGGGAACCGCTGTACTACTACCGCAGATTCCGGGAAAATTCACTGATTGAAACCGGATATGCTGCCAAGGATGGTAAACCGGACAATGCCATGGCGCTTGATGCCATGCGCTTCCTGATCGGTGAGTATAAACGCTGCGGTATCTACGAAGAGTATAAAGATACACTGGAGGGAATCGTTACATACCGGCTCAGTGATATCCTGGCCACCCAGTTCTACCGCAAACGCGAAGAAGACTATCTGGAACAGACTGCCAACTACCGGGCATTCCTGAAGGAGATGTTCCCGGAGGAACATGCCGTTCCGTATCTTTCCTGGGGCGGATACAACCTGAACCGGATACTGGCATATCTGAACCGACTTCATGATCCGTACTGCCGTTTCAATTTCTCCAGTCTGATTTCTCTGCTGGGAAACAAGACGGATGAAAGCATCTCCACCGAACACCGCAACCGGTACCGGCATATGATGCTGGAGCGTGAAAAGAACCATGCCTTTGAAACGATTCTGAAGGAAGTAAAGCCGGCATATCTCTTCGTGAATCTGATTGAGGAGCGGTTTGATATCCTGGCAGGTGATGGCTTCTATGTCACGGACAGCGATGCCTTCCAGGGCCGAAGCAATTCCTCCGAAGAGCATCTGCGCAGGATACCGCGTGAGAGTGAAGAATGCAGGGAACTGTTCCGGAAAGCTGCCAAGAAGTTCATTGCTCTGGCAAAGGAAGCCGTTCCGGGAATACGCATTGTAATCGTTGAGGATTATCTTGCTGAAACCGTCGGTGATCTGCAGGAAAAGCAGGAATACGCAGAGATTAAAGATATCCGCCGAACCAATGCAATCCTGCAAGATTACTACGCATATATGAAAGAGATCTGTCCGGAGGCTTTGGTGGTTTCCGGAGCGGATGATCCGCTGTACTTCACAGACCGCAATTATGAATACGGTGCCGTGCCGTCACATCTGAATGAGATCATGAACCAGAAGATTGCCGAAATGATAGAGGAGAAGCTGAAATGACTAAAGTAACTGTGGTTATACCTGTATATAACGTGGAAGCGTGGTTTCCGGCATGCCTGGACAGTGTGCTGAACCAGACCCTGAAAGATATTGAAGTCATCTGTATCGATGATGTCTCTCCGGACCGCTGCGGGGAAATCATGGATGCATATGCGGCCAAAGACAGCCGTGTGATTCCCGTGCATCTGACGGAAAACCACCAGCAGGGATACGGACGCAATGTCGGTCTGGAAAGGGCAAAGGGCAAGTATATTTACTTCCTGGACTCCGATGACATGATTGAGCAGAATGCCCTGCAGGAGCTGTATGATACAGCGGAAAAAGATCAGCTGGACGGTATTTTCTTTGACTCCCAGGTTATCTATGAGAATGAGAATCTGAGGAAAAAGCATTCCCTGTACATGGGCCTGCGTGAAGGAACATACAAAGATGAAGTATATAAAGGTTCTGATCTCCTTGATGCCTTCAATGCCCAGCATGAATGGACATGCTACGTGCAGAGACAGCTCTGGAATACGGACTTCCTGCGCAGACATCAGCTTACCTTCCCGGTTCATACCGAACATGAGGATGAGTGGCTTCCGTTTGCGGCAATCCTGCTGGCGGACAGAGTGCGATATGTCAGAAAGCCGTACTTCATCCGCCGATACCGTGAGAACAGTGTGATGACAAGACCCCCGCATCCGAAGGATTTCCACGGATACTTTGTCACTTACTGCATGATGGTTGATTTCCTCAGACGCGAAAAGATCCAGAGTGCCGGTGCGCTTGATAATCTCAGCAGAATATACGGCTGTATTAATCTTTTCTGGCCGGTGTTCAAGGCGCAGGAAGATCCCGCCGGTTGGTTCAGAGGCACCGTGTATGAGGATCGTTATTACTTCTATGAGAGTGAAAAACTGATGGCCGATATCATGAAGAAAGAGGAGGAAGCACGGTGGAGTTTCCTGCGGCAGTACCGCCATGTGTATGTTTACGGTGCAGGCAGGATCGGTCAGAGCCTGTTCCTCAGACTGCAGAGCATCTCCATACCGGTGGACGGTTTTATTGTAACCTCAGCGGGAAACAACCCGGCAGAAGTCTATCACCGGAAGGTTACGGAACTGGATGACCATGTGCAGGAAAAGGATTCCGTCATTGTTGTGGCCATGGCGGCGGCATACCATGATGAAGTCAGGGAACTGCTGGACCGCAAAGGATTCCATTATTACACCTATGCAACAAACATCGTGAAGGGACCGTATGGCAGTAAGGCAGAGTGAGCAGGAATACGTTCTGAGCAGATTCGCTGCATCGTTTGCGGAGATGAAGGGACAGCGTATCTTTCTGTACGGCTGCGGACCGTATACGGAGCAGATCATCAGAAGGTTTGATGATGACTTTGCTTTCTGCGGGGTGATTGCGGATACAGAAGAATATGCCGGCAAACGGTGTTTTCCGCTGGACTGTGATGAGGTCAGGGAAGCCGATGTGATTATCCTTTCGGAGCATAAGCCGACCGGAGAAGCGGATTTTCATGCCTGCAGCGGATTCTGTGAAGATAACGGTATCCGGCTGTTTGACATGTACGGGCTTGATGAGCTGCAAGTGCATGCGGAACTGGCATCACATGTGTATCAGAATCCGGAAGGGTGGCAGCGAATTGCGGCCACGTATGATGTGGTTTCCTTTGCGGCAGTTGAAACACTGACCATGCGGGATCAGATCAATGAAACAGGTCTCAGAGTCAGACCGGTCTTTCTGAACCTGATCCGGTGGCTGAAGAAACAGGGTAAAAAGGCCGTGTTTATGGACAGACCGGCCTGCCCGTATGAAGTGATGGAAAAGACGCTGCGTATGGCGGGTGTCATTGAACCGGATGAAGATGCGCATGATGTGCTGTTTATGCGGGCAGGAGAGGATCTCGGCTTCAGAACCGTAAGAGAGAAGTATCCGGGCAGAATACTGCATATCGGGGTGAGCACCGGCAATGACGGTGTTATTCCGCGCTTTTACGGAATTGATACATACCGCGTGGTGATGGCAGGACAATGGGTTCTGGATAACATGCTGCCGCAGGCATATATGTTTGATACATATACAGCCGAGACGGAAACGCAGCTGAACAGGGAGGATATACTGCAGGAAGCTCAGAAAGCGGATGTGGTGTCCTTCGATATATTCGATACACTGCTCATCAGGTATGTGCCTGCCCCCGAAGATGTGTTTGCACTGGTTGAACGGAGAACATATCCGGAGGGAGCACCGTATGACTATGTTTCGCTGCGCAGGAAATACCAGCGGGAGCTGTACTGTGCAGATCTTGATGAAATATACAGACATATACGTGAAGCTTCCGGTATCCCGGAAGCGGAAGCTGAGAGAGTGAAGCAGAGCGAACTGGCATGCGAGAAACACCTTCTGACCGGAAGAAAACCGGTCATTGATCTGCTTGCGGAGATCCGTTCTGCAGGCAAGAAGATTGTACTGACCTCGGATATGTATCTGGATGAAAAGCAGCTGGAGGAGATTCTGGCGGCGCAGGGCATCACCGGGTATGAGAGAATCTTTGTTTCGTGTGATCAGCGTACGGATAAAAGACACGGCCTGTATGAGAAAGTGAAGGAATACGCCGGTGAAGGGGCTTCGGTGCTGCATATCGGTGATGATCCGGAAGCGGATCTTCTCTGTGCGGAAGAGAACGGACTTAAAGGATTCCTGATTTCTTCCGTACGGACGCTGGCGGAAAGACGCGGCTGGCATAAGGCACTGGCCGCGGCAGAGACTACAGAGGAAAAGACGACTCTGGGCATTGCCATGGCGGCAGCGTTCAGTGATCCCTTTGCGCCTGTGCAGATGAAGGATCTTCCGGACACGGAGCGGTACAGGCGGTATGCGGGAAGTGCGGCGGCTGTGATGATTCTTGCCTATCTGCAGAACCTCCGAATATATGCGGATGATGTAAATGCGGACAGGATTCTGTTTGCGGCCAGGGACGGGTATATTCTGAATACGGTTTACGGAATGCAGTATCCCGATGATGAAAGAGCATGTTACTTTGAAACAAGCAGGCATGCGTCATTCCTGGCTGCCTGTGATGATCCGGAAGCGCAGGGCATCCTGATCAGAATGCGGGATAAAGCAGAGGCTGCAGCCAATGCCCTTGAAGTCGCATGTGATGCGGATACAACCGAGGAACTGATCTGCAGACATACGGAAGAAATCCGTAATCGGGCACTGGGTGAGAGGCGCAATTACAGACAGTATCTTAAGAACAGCGGTCTTGATCAGTGCCGGAAAGCAGTATTCTGTGATTTTGTTTCCACAGGAACAAGTCAGATGTTCCTGCACAGATTTGTGCCGTTTGATATCACCGGGTATTACTTTGCCAGACCGTATTACGCGTATGAAACAGGTGAAGAAATCACATACTGCTTCAACAGCAAAGCAGACCGTACCTTTACCGACAACTATGTTGAGATGGAATGCATCATGAGTTCTCCCGATGCTTCTCTGATCGGTTTTGATGAAGCGGGAAATGCACGCAGGGCAAAAGAAAACCGTACACCCGCGCAGCTGCATCTTCTCAATCTGATGCATGCGGAAGTACGGAAGTTTGTTTCCCTGTATCTGGATATATGCGGAAATGACGGGGTGATCCGGCCGGAGTTTGCAGAGATTCTCTATGCGGCGGACGGTTACCACAACATCATGCATGAAGTATATGATGACTGGACACAGAAGTCCTGGTGATCAGATATATTCACGGTAATCTTTATTGAAGTCAATAATCGTATGATCAGGGTTGGGCAGATGCCCGACTCTTTTTTCTTCCGGCGGCAGCTTCATGTAGTCTCCGTACATGGTGCGCAGCAGTTTGTCGTAGTTTGCCGGAATGGTAAACATTTCTCCGTCAAAGGAAGCGGTTGTGGTTTCCTGCCAGTCCTTCCAGTTGTATTTGGGCACAAACGGAGCAGCGTCCACCGTGCATGCTTTGGTATGCTTGTCCGGATCCAGCATGGCCGCTTTGTACAGCAGCTTGCCGATCAGGCGCAGGGTATGCACGGGAAGATATACACAGAGCTTTCTGGCTGTGCTTGTGCGCATGGCAGGAACCTTCCGGAGCAGATGCACACGGGAGGTCTGCCGGGCTGCTTCCACCGCAAATCTCTGCAGGGATGCCAGCACTTTGTTTTCGGGAATGCCCAGGAAGGGATAGATATCCACGGCGATACCCATATGCATGCCGGAGTTTCTGTAATCGGTATCCATGAGGGTTGTGCCGTTGCGGCTTACCTTGGCCCAGACATACGGATATCCCTTTGTGTGGTAGAGATCCTGAACAGCACACCAGGAGGGCATTTCCTGCGGCGCAATTTCAAGAAACTTCTTATAATCTTCGGCCGGCATGGCAATGTCGATGTCATCATCCCACGGTATGAAACCGCCGTGCCTGATACAGCCAAGCAGGGTTCCGCAGTACAGATAATACCGCAGACCATGGCGGTCACAGACATTGCGGATCTCACACAGCACATCCAGCAGAAGGGCATGCATCTGATCAAGTTCATCCTGGGTATAGAAACTGCGTTTGCTCATGATTGTTTCTCCTTTGGCAGGGCAAGCAGGCAGAGCACTGCAAAGCGGAAGATCTTATTCACGTATGCCGGTGATACAAATGGTATTTCTGCCAGATGCAGGAATGCGGATAAGTACTTTCTCTCCGTAACCTTGTGCAGGGAACCGTAGAAGATTTCCTCGGCATGCACATACGCAGCAGCTTTCTTTGCGGAAAAGCGTCTGCCGGTGTAGGCTTCCAGTTCTCTGAAGTCAGCTTCCTTTCCCTGTCTGTACTGATTGGAAAGATAAAGCATGGTCAGATACTGCCGGTAGAGATTCAGCCTTGAAACACTGTCCGGAGAGAGTCTGTACTGAAGCACCGGAATATTCACATTGCCGAGTTTATAACCGTGCAGGGCAGCCCGCAGCAGGAAATCATAATCCTGTGCGCTTACATCAATGCGGTATCCGCCCAGATCATCGAACATTGCTTTTCTGCCGAGCCATGAGGGATGCGCCAGGCACATGCCGAAACCGAGACCGAAGCGGATCAGGGACTGCTTTTCGGGAACACTGCGGATCCTGTAAACAGGCGTACCGTCTGCGGCAATAACATTCAGAATACCGCCGACAAGATCAAGATTGTTCTTCTGCAGATAGGCCAACTGTTTTTCCAGCCGGTCGGGCAGGGAGATATCATCCGCATCCATTCTGGCAATGTATTCACCATGCGCAAAACCGAGCGCCTTGTTCAGGGAACGGCTCTGCTGCAGGTTTACTTCATTGAACACAGGAATGATTCTGCCATCCCGGTCAGCGTATTCGCTGATGACATCATGGTGGGTCCGGTTATCCGGATCATCCGCAACGATGATGTATTCAATGTCCCGGTATGTCTGGTTCAGGATTGATTCTATGGCCTGACGCAGAATGTGTTCCGGTTCGTGATAAGTTGTCATGAGAACTGAAATCATAGATACCCGTTTCTTATACAATCGTGCCGGTGATCATGACGGTAAAGGCGAGAACACCTGCAAAGTAAAGTGCTTTGATAATAAAGGATTCGGAAATGACACTGTCTTTGGTTTTGATCAAGGACGGAACACAGACCAGCAGCATAGGCAGGAATGGAATGTAGTAGCGCATCTGCAGACCGCTGATATATTCCGTACCGAGTCTTGTCCAGCCGGTTAACATCGCATAGGCAGCCGCCGCAAAGCAGAGCAGACAGCTCACCAGCAGCAGAATCCTGCGTCTGGTATTCAGCCTGTATGTTTCCCCGCCTCTGAGGAAGACAGCCGCCAGCAGGATACTCAGATACAGATACTGGACCACTGCGTTCAGTTTGATCGAACCTGTCCAGGTCAGCACACTGCCGAAC
This sequence comes from Solobacterium sp., assembly GCA_017459725.1. GTDB lineage: Bacteria > Bacillota_I > Bacilli_A > Erysipelotrichales > Erysipelotrichaceae > Bulleidia. The sequence goes on from JAFUCL010000005.1 coordinate 58,146, forward strand.
AATGAGGCAAGCTGTGTGGGAAACTGTGTATACACGGTTCCTTCAAGTATGCGCAGGAACTTCAGCGGATGCGACAGCAGCCAACTTCCGGAATACAGATCTGTTCCGAGTCTCTGCGAATAGGTCTGATCCTGAGACGCAAAGAGTTTGTACATGAATGCGTAGCGGTAACGGTATCCGACCGCCGCAATTACGATCACCGCCGCCGGTATTAGTAGAAGAGCAATCTTCTTTGCACTGAAGCTGAAGCGTTTCTGCAGCAGGGTGATGAGAGCCGGTATGCAGAGCAGGGCAAGGGGCAGATAGGCACCGCCTTTGCACTGGGTAAGCAGTGCCGGGATCAGGACCATCACGGCCATATCCGTATATGTGCATCTTTCGGGCTCATACATGGTCCGCAGAGAGACCGCACCAAGCAGGAAACAGAATCCGAAGATCAGTCCGTCCGGGGTAACCCCGCACAGCTGCTGCATGCCCAGCGGCATCAACGCAATCACGGCCGGCAGGATTCTGCCGAACGGCATTTTCCGGATTGCTGCGCAGATCAGACCAAGAGAACAAAGCATATTCATCATTCTTGCAAGATAGAATGTCAGGAAGTAATTCAGATGCAGCGCACGTCCCAGCAGGATGCCCGCGGAAGCAGGCAGATAGAAGAAACCTGATGAATCCGAACGCAGGTCTCTGCCCTGGATCAGCACCATCTCTTCATCCTGTGCCTTCAGATGTTTCATATCCTGTCTGAACCAGCGCAGGTTTTCTTTGTTTACGGAAGCCCTGTCGCCGGGATTGTCGTAGATATCGCTTCTGCGCTTGTACAGCGTCGACGGGAAGGAACTGCTTTCACCGGTAAACTCATTGGCAATCCGGTAAGCTGTATCGTAATGGGCATATTCATCCGGTACACTCATCGGTTTGATGACCATGGATATAACGCCGATCAGAATCAGCGCCGCAGCCGCAAATGCCGTGATCGTTCTGTCATTGTCCGCAAACAGATACACAGGTACGGTTCCTGCCAGCAGTACAAATGCCAGTATCAGGTAATACGCCTTCAGGAAGCCGTATACCTTGTTGAGCACTTCATAATAGGGAACAGGACCTTCCTTGGCCTGTCTCAGTGATATCCGGTAGCGGCCGCTTTCATACTGCAGACGTATATGGAATGTCTTTCCGGCAGAGGCGCTGACGGGTTTATCCAGCACAAACATACGGCATTCGGTATTCTTTGCACTGATCAGATCTTCGGAAGTAATCACACGCTCATCCAGAACGTTGTCTTTGGCATCAGAGATTGTCATCTTCATCCGCAGGGTGCTGTCATATGCCGGATTCATATACAGGGCAATGCCGCTGAAGTATCTCTCCGCGCATTCAGCCTCAAAGCTGACGCTGTCGCCCGGATTGAGATCCAGGTAGGCGGCGCTTTTCGTATTGCCGGCAGTCAGGCTGTTTTCGGAATTCCGTATGGCCGTATGGTATCCGTATTCCAGCAGCAGCGCTTCTCCCAGCATCACTGCAATCAATGGACGCAGGCGGATCTTCATACTGACCGGTGTCTGTGTTTCCTTTGCTTTGCGGCAATGATCGAGATACAGAGCCCAGAAGAGAATAAAGCAGACAGGCGGGAGCAGGTATTTGCTGCCGCGCACTGTCCGGCTGTTTCCGTGTATGAAGCTGCCGTACAACGCAGATCCGGCAATGTCTTCGCCGTTGATGCGCAGAGGAGATGAGTATTCGGAATCCGTCATATAGGCAATGGCGCATTTGTCGGATGCTGTGAAGCCGTGCGGCTGAATAAGCAGTGTATACGTTCCGGCAGGCAGGGAATCCGGGAAGGGAATCACGAAGGTTCCGTTGTTTGAGTTGTCACCCGTATAGCCCATTTCCGCAAGCGTTACTTCTTCGTGCACGGCGGTGCTGCCGTCCGCATCTTTCATAGTGATTTCAAAGGAGCGCTCACGTTCCGGTAATTTTGCCGCATAGCTGATCCGGAAGGTGAAACCGTGCATGTTATCCCAGGGCAGGACAAGATCCGTTTCCACGGTTTTTTCATCATCTGTGTTTGCGTAGGAGATAACACCTGAGGAGATGGATTTCTCACTGTACCGGTAACTGATGTCATTTCTGCGGAAAAACACCGTCATGACGGCTGTCAGTACGGCGGTAATGAGCAGAAGGACCAGTTTTTTCCGGTCGGATTGCAGAAATTTGTTAACCATACGTTAAACATGCATGAAAATGTCAAAATTCCATTTACTAAGGTAACATTCATGCAAAATACATTATAATTGAAATCATGACATTAATACGAGAAAAAACACTTACGGACTGTTTCCCGGAACTTCATGCAGGTCTTCTGGGATGGTTCGCGATTAAGGGAAAGGTACTGCTGGTGGCAGAATACGCTGCTGTTCTTAAGGAATACCTGCAGAACAGAGATGCCTCTGTTACGGCTGTATGCGGTGCTTCCGAGATTCCGGATGAGCGGTATGAGCTGATCATTGTGCTTGATCAGCTGGAACATACATCTGAAGCAGACGGTCTGTTTGCACAGCTTGCAGCGCATCTTACGGAAGCGGGCAGGCTGCTGGTCGGTTTCCGCAACCGGTTCGGTTCGCATTACATGTGCGGCGGTATCGATGAAGTTGTACTGGATCCCTTTGCGTCGGTCAGCGGGGATCAGCTGGCATGCTGCACATCTGAAGCTGTATGCCAGGCCGCTGAATATATCGGTTTTGACAGACCGTATTTCTGGTATGTGCTGCCCGATCCGCTCTTTCCGCAGGCAGTATGGTCCGAAGAGGATCTGCCGCATGAAAGCACTAGTGAGCGCATCCTCATGCATGATGTGTGGGACAGTCCGATGGTCATGGACCGCCATGCCTTTCTTGACCGGATGATTGCGGCAGGACGGTTTGCAGCACATGCGGACTATATCTTTGCCCTGTGCACCCGGAACAGGGAGGTATTCCTGCAGGAAACCCATGTCCTGCGGGCAGTGATGTCCCTTGACCGCGGGGAAGCGCACGGCTTTATTACGAAGGTCTGCTCGGATGGACAGATCCGCAAAAGTGCCGTAAGTGATAAAGGAATTACCGCGCTGCAGGAGATCGTGAGAAACCATGCGGAGCTGAACAGACACGGCATCCGCACCTGTACAGGCAGTGTGTCCGGAAACACCCTGACCATGAACAGGATTGACGGAGTGCCGCTCTACGATGTCCTGCGGGATGCCCTGCATACGTCTGCAGATGCCGTGACGGAGCTGTTTGAACGGCTGTACAGGGATATCCTGACCAGCAGTGCGCATATACCGGCTGATGAGGAAGTGATTCTGAAATGGGGCAGGCCTGAGGAAATCGGGACGGTGCTGCAGGAAGACTGCATCGATCTCGTTCCCGGCAATGCGTTCATGGATCACGGTGAAATCATCTACTACGATCAGGAATTTTCCGAAAAGAAATGTCCGGCAAAATACATACTTTACCGGGCCCTGAAGTATACATGGATTTCGGTTCCGGAGGCAGAGGAGATCGTGCCGCTGGCGAAGATGAAGGAACACTTCGGACTGACATATGTCTGGAAGCGGTTTGAGGAGCTTGAAAACAGCTTCGTGCATGCCAACAGAAACATGGACCGTTACAGGCTGTTCTGGGCGAGTGCATTCAGACAGAGGCAGATACCGGAAGAGCTGCAGGAGGCATCCGTGCTGCGTGGCGTCCATGCCGTGCAGATGCGGCTGATCCGTAAATTCCTGCAGGTATGCGCGGATCATAAGCTTACATGCTTCGCGGTGCACGGCACATTGCTGGGAGCGGCCAGACACGGCGGGTTTATCCCGTGGGATGATGACGCTGACTTTGCCATGCCGCGGGCAGACTTTGACCGTTTGTGCGCACTCGGTGAAGACGTGTTCGGCAGTGATTTCTTTCTGCAGACGATGGCTGCCAGGGGATCATTCAACGGCGGCTATGCAAGACTGCGTGACAACAGCAGCTGTGCACTGGAAAAAAAGAACCGCGGTGTCTACTGCAACAAAGGCATATGGATCGATATCTTCCCGATGGATTACTGCCCGGAAGATGAAGCAGCACGCAGAAAGCTCAATGCGAAGATCCGCAGTGTGCAGGAAATCCTGTATGCGAAGATTCATCCGCTCACCCTGGGGGAATTTCCCGATATGTACAGCAGAAAGATGGAACGGCTGTTCCGCCTGCGGAGCGTGACGCTGCGCAGTGTGCTGGAAAAACAGCTGACATCACTGTTCACATCCGTAAAGCATTCCTCGAAGGTATCGATTCTGGCATGCTATTACGGACCGGTTGAGAACCGCAATGTATGGCCGGCAGAGGATCTGCAGGAAATCATTGAGCTTCCGTTTGAGGATATACAGGTTCCGGTTCCGGCCGCATATGAGAGATGGCTGGAAGAGCGCTACGGTCCGGAATGGATGCGTATACCGCCGGCAGGGCAGAGAAGACGCCGTCATAAAGATGTCGTATTCAAACCGAATACGCCGTGGAAAGAGGTGCTGAAACATGGACGATAAAGAATACGGAACAGGTCTTGTTATGGGTGTTTTTGATCTGTTCCATGTCGGACATCTGAATCTGATCAGACGGGCAAAGGAACACTGTGATTATCTGCGGGTCGGTGTGCTCAGCGATGAACTTGTACAGAAGTTCAAAGGACATGCGCCGGTGATTCCGCAGGATGAACGCATGGAGATCATACGGGCAGTGCGTTACGTCGATGACGTGGTGCTGATTGATGACAATCCATCGCGCCTGCTCGAATACAGCAGACGTCCGTTTGACTGCTACTTTTCCGGTGATGACTACATCGGCAATCCGTATTTCGAGATGGAAAGGGAAAAGCTGCGGGAGAAAGGCAGCGACCTGGTATTCCTTCCGTATACACAGACAACCAGTACGACGAAAATCGTACGCAGAATCCAGCAGGTACAGGAGGAAAGACAGAAATGACACACAAAGTTCTGGTAACAGGAGGAGCCGGATTCATCGGGTCCCATCTCTGCCGCAGACTCTTCAATGAAGGCAATGAAGTGATCTGCCTTGATAATCTGTTTACAGGTTCACTGGAGAATATCAGAGATCTTAACGGCAGGGAAGGTTTTACGTTTATCAATCATGATGTTACGGAACCCTTTGATATTGAAGCCGACCGTATCTTCAATCTGGCATGCCCGGCAAGCCCGGTGCATTATCAGTTTGATCCGGTCAAGACCGCCAAGACATCCGTGCTCGGTGCTATGAATGTGCTGGAGCTGGGCAGGAAGTACCATGCCCGGGTATTCCAGGCAAGCACAAGTGAAGTCTACGGTGATCCGCTGATCCATCCGCAGACGGAGAGCTACCGCGGCAATGTCAATCCGATCGGTATCCGTGCCTGCTATGACGAAGGCAAACGCATGGCAGAGACACTGTTCTTTGACTACAGCCGTCAGTACGGTGTGGATATCCGGGTGGTCCGTATTTTCAATACATACGGTCCGGCCATGCTGGAGAACGACGGCAGGGTTATCTCCAACTTCATTGTGCAGGCGCTCAATGATGAGGATATCACGGTATACGGTGACGGTTCGCAGACCCGCAGTTTCTGCTATGTCAGCGATACGGTTGAAGCATTCCTGCGGATGATGGAACAGAACAGCTTCGCAGGTCCGGTTAATATCGGCAATCCCGCAGAGATGACCGTGCTTGAACTGGCGGAGAAAGTAATAGCGATGACCGGTTCTTCTTCAGAGATTGTCAGAAGACCGCTGCCTTCCGATGATCCCACCAGAAGAAAACCCGTTATTACACAGGCAAAGGAAAAACTCGGCTGGCAGCCGGTTGTACCGCTGGAACAGGGGCTTGCGGAGACGATTGCATATTTCCGTGAAAAACTGCAGAAATAAGGCCGGAATATCACCGGTCTTTCATTCGCAAGCGGAGAAATACGAATACTGCTATAATACTTAAGACGAACAGGAGAATAGTATGCGCATTACAGTTGCAGGACTGGGCTATGTAGGTCTGTCCAATTCCATTCTGCTGGCCCAGCATCATCAGGTCACGGGATATGACATCAATCCGGTTATTGTTGAAATGCTTAACCGGAAACAGTCTCATATTAAAGATGCAGAAATCGAACAGTATCTTGCCGAAAAGGATCTTGATCTGACTTTTACGACAGATCCGGATACTGCTTATAAAGATGCCGAACTGGTAGTGGTTGCCGGTCCGACAAATTATGATGAGAAGACAAATTACTTTGATACGGCGGCAGTGGAAACCATTATCAAGGCGGTTTTGGCAAGAAATGATCATGCCTTGATTGTAATTAAATCAACTATCCCTGTCGGTTATACGGCTGAACTGCGTGCCCGGTACAATACCGACAGAATCATATTCAGTCCCGAATTCCTGCGTGAAGGCAGGGCTCTGTATGACAATCTGTATCCCTCACGCATCATTGTCGGCGACAAGAGTGAAAAGGGCAGACTGTTTGCGGAACTGATGAAGGAAGGCGCTCTGAAGGAAAATGTGGAAGTGCTGACGGTAGGCTCCACGGAAGCGGAAGCCATCAAGCTGTTTGCCAATACATATCTGGCTCTGCGTGTTGCTTATTTCAATGAACTGGATACCTATGCGGAAGTCAGAGGCCTCAACACCAAGGAAATCATCGACGGTGTATGTCTCGATCCCCGCATCGGCAGCTTCTACAACAATCCGTCCTTCGGTTACGGCGGCTACTGTCTGCCCAAGGATACGAAGCAGCTGCTTGCCAATTACCGTGATGTGCCGGAAACACTGATCCGGGCAATCGTTGAAAGCAACGATACCCGCAAAGATTTCATTGCCGAAACGGTCATGGCGAAGAATCCGGAAACAGTCGGCATATACCGTCTGGTCATGAAGAGCAATTCCGACAACTTCAGATCTTCCTCGATCCAGGGCATTATGTCACGTCTGCGTGCCAAGGGTGTCCGGGTAGTTATTTATGAGCCGACCCTGAAGGAAGATTCGTTTGAGCATTATCCGGTCGTGTCGGATCTGGACGCATTCAAGGCCGGATGCGATGTGATTCTCTGCAACCGCATGAATGAGGAACTGCAAGATGTCATTGACAAAGTCTACACAAGGGATCTCTTCCGCCGCGACTGAGCACAGAGACACCGTTATCGATCTGCTCAGAATACTGGGCATTGCCATGGTTATGCTGGCACACTGCTACATGCCGGAACACATCAGTGAGATCAGGGAATTTGATGTCATCACGCTGGTGTTTGTCTCCGGATGGTCATTCGGACTGTCACGGTTTGTATTATCAAAGGAGACATACCCGGCATATATACTGAAACGGATCAGAAGGCTGGTGCTGCCCGTATGGGGGTTCCTGGCCGTGTTCTATGCCGTGTTTATGCTGTTTTTCGGCATGCGCTTTACACCGGTGCAGATACTGCTTTCGGCACTGTTTCTTTCCGGCGGCATCGGCTTTGTCTGGGTCTACCGGATCTTCTTCATCAATGCCCTGATTACGCCGTTCTTTAAGAAGGCTATGCAGGAGCACGGCAAACTCATTATGGCACTTGTACTGTTTGCGGCACTGTGTCTGAATGAAGTGTTCTATGTCTTTGTGCTGAAGGGAAGAGCATCCATTATTGCAAGAGGTCTTGTCTACCTGGTTACCTATTCGGTGAGTTACGGAGTAACGGCACTGTACGGCATGCTGGAGACAAGGTTTGAGAAAAAGGAGATACTCCTGACAGGCGGGCTGTTCCTGCTGGTGTATCTGCTCATGCGGTTTACGCTGGGTTATGGTTTACTGCAGGATGCCAAGTATCCGCCGCAGCTGTACTACGTCTCTTACGGGCTTGCCTGCACGAATCTGCTGTATGTACTGTTCTCGTATATACCGCTGCCGGGGAAGGCGAGGGAAGCTGTCATCTGGCTCAGCACACATGCGATGGATCTGTATCTGTGGCATATCGTCATCTATTATCTGATTGAAAGAAATATTGTCTTCGGAAGTGCACAGCACTGGGGCAAGTGGGTGATCCTGATGGCGGGATCGGTGCTGATGGAAGTGCTGTATATATATCTTCGGAAGTATATCCGGAAACTGCGCCGTGTCTGACACGGCTTTCTTTTTGCATGAAGGTGCTGTTTTTTGGCAATAATTCCTGTTCTGCAGGAAGGTGCTTGCAAGTTTCTCCGTCCTTGTCTAGAATGTAATTAAAGTTAGTTATCAAACTATATTGCTGAATTGTACGGACTAAGACAATTTTTACCGTACGCAAAAGAGTGAAGGAAGGAGACTATCATTATGATCAAGGCTGGTTTTATCGGATTTATACGCGGTGATGATTTCTGGGAACAGGCAAAGAAAGCTGCCGCAATCGGTTACAGAGGCATGGATGGCGATGCGAGCAGAGCACCCGGTGATGAACCGCTGGAAGTAAAGGCGCAGAAGCTCCGCGACATCGGCATTGAACCGCTGACAGCCGCAATCTTCAACCCCGACCGCAGCGTCCGCACGATCTGCGATGATGAGAAGATCATCCGTGAGACATTCGAACGTGCCAGGAGACAGAATATCAAGCGCATTACCATCTTCTCCGGTTCGGCTGTATCCAGCTTCCGCGGGGAACCTGGCACATATGACGAGCTGATGAAGGATATCGATACCCTCAACAAGATCGTTGCCATGGCTGCCGAAGAAGATCTGTTTGTGGCATACCATAACCACTACCAGGAATTTGCCGACTATCATAAGGGCGTGCATCCGATTGATTATATGCTGGTGCTCTGTGATCCGAGACTCACATTCGAACTGGATACCGGCTGGGTAACCGTTGCCGGAGAGGATCCGGTTGAAGTCATGCGCAGGCTGGAAGGACGTATCGGTGCTATGCATCTGAAGGATATCTGGGATGTCGAAGGCTCCAAGCATCTTGCCGGCTATAACCCCGGTGAGGAATCCTGCTTCACGGCGCTCGGCACAGGTGTTCTTGAATATGACCGTGTGCTGAAGGAAATGGACCGTCAGGGACTGGATATGGCCATCCTTGAGCAGGACCGTATGCGCAATCTTTCTCCGATGGAAAGCCTGCAGCTGGCATACCTGGCCATGAAGGAAACAGGACTTGTTGAATAGGAGAGCACAATGAAAAACATAGCAATTGTAGGCGTCGGCGGCATGGGCGCAGGCCATGCGGTGGCCATCGCATCAGGAACCGGAAATCCGACCATGATCATTCCCGGTATCTTCGAGAAAGAAGCAGCCAAGTATCATGACTACGATACTGATCTCAACGGCATCCTGAACCTGATCGGTGTCTGCGACATCCGTGCGGAACGGCAGGAATGGGCAAAGAAGCAGGGCTACCGTCTGTATGACACCTTCGATGATGTCATTGCGGATCCCGAAGTGGATATCGTCCTGATTGCCGTGCCGAATGATCAGCATCATGATCTCTCCGTACGCGCTATGCGGGCAGGCAAGCATGTTCTGTGCGAGAAGCCCGTTATGATGAGCAGCGCCGAGCTGGAGGATGTCATTCAGGTCTCCAGGGAAACCGGCAAAGTCTTCTATCCCAGACAGAACAGAAGATGGGATGAGGACTATCTGATCGTCAAGAAGATTTTCGATGAGAAACTCCTGGGCGAGGTATACAACATTGAGTGCAGAATCCAGGGTTCCCGCGGTATCCCGGGTGACTGGCGCAGCAAGAAAGCGCACGGCGGCGGCGAAATGCTCGACTGGGGTGTGCATATCATTGACCGGATCTCCGTTATGATTCCGGAAAAGATCAAGTATATCTATGCGCATATGACGCATATCACCAATGATGAAGTCGATGACGGATTCAAGATGCAGATGATCTTCGAGAGCGGCAGAACGGTTGTTCTGGAAGTCGCTACGGTTGACTTCATCAAGCTGCCGATGTGGTATGTTGCCGGAACCGACGGTACAGCTGTTATTGAGGACTGGGGTCTGGACGGAAAGATGATCCGTCTCAAGAGCTGGGAAGACAAGGATGCTGCACCGATCCTGGCCGGCAGCGGTCTCACCAAGACCATGGCTCCGCGTCTGCGCGGTTCAACTGAAGAGCTTCCTCTGCCGGAAGTACACTTCGATGCCAACGAGCTGTATGTCAATCTCGTTGATGTCATTGAAGGCAGGGCAGAACAGATCGTCAAACCCGAAGAGGCACTCCGTGTTCTGCGGATCATGGAAGCTGCGTTCAAATCGGATGAAACCCATACAGTAGTTGAATTTGAATAAGAGGATTCGCTTCCCTTGGATTGACTGCAGGTACTTGCCTGCAGCCTTTTCTTTGTCTGAAGGCATAAAGAAAGAGGCTGTAACAGTTAAGGAATGGTGAAACATTCTGAGGCTGGAAAACAGCCTCTTTTTAGATTCATTCAAAGCGAACATCCAAATGAAGCCAGCCAGAGTGAAAAGATTTCATTTCAATGGCGATATTCAAGAGAT